>DATHXE010000169.1:0-2728 GCA_035459845.1 Tepidisphaeraceae bacterium
CAGCAGACGCATTTCGCCAAGGCGAACACGGTCATCGGCGGGGGCGTGGTCAAGCTCATCCTGGAGAAGAAGCGCGGGCGGCACAACGACGACCCCAAGCGCTTCCAGAGCGAGTACGCGACCGGCTTCCTGCAGACGCGCGGGAAATTCACGCAGCGGTACGGGTACTTCGAGGCGCGGATGAAGCTGCCGACGGCGCCGGGGCTCTGGCCGGCGTTCTGGATGATGCCGGACCGTGGCGGCAAGGGGGGCGGCGGCACCAACGCGGGCGGGATGGAATTCGACGTGATGGAGCACCTGACGCGGTACGGCCCGCACCGGTACAACATCGCGATGCACTGGGACGGGTACGGGAAGGACCACAAGTCGACCGGCACGGACGGCGCGTACGTGCGGGCCGACAAGGACGGCTTCGTCACCGCCGGCCTGCTCTGGCTGCCGGGCAAGGCGGTCTACTACTGCAACGGCAAAGAGGTCGCGCGGTGGACGAACGACCGGATCGCCAGCGTCCCGTCCGAGCTGATGTTCACGCTGCCGGTCGGCGGCTGGGACAACGACGCGGTCGACGACGCGAAGCTGCCGGGGGAGTTCGTGATCGATTACGTGCGGGTATGGCAGCGGAAGGATCTGAAGTGACGCGCGCGGGCGTTGTCACGGGTTGCTCCCGGCGGTCTGTGATACGACGAGCTGTGGCTTGAGGCCGAACTGGCGCTGGCGGTTGATCAGGTCCTGCAGCTCGGAGTATTTGACGTCGTAGTCTAGGTTGATGGCGGTGATCTGTTCATCAAGGGCGGCGAACTGCCGCCTCATCTCGGCGAGCGTGGGCAGCTTGGGATTGGGCGGGCCGTCGCCGGGGCTCGGGTCGACCGCCAGCGCCTGTTTCTTCGCGAACAGGTCGGCCTTGGCGCGCCGGAGGTCGTCGACGGCCTTCTGGACGGGCGGTTTGAGGGCGACGATGTCGGCGGCGATCGTGGTTTGGGCGGTGGGAACGAACGCGCGGGCCAGGCCGTTGACGAGCGCGACGCCGGCCATGTCGGGGCGGGTACAACGGATCGCGACCTCGCCGGAGACAGCGTTGACCTCGGCGGTGCACTCTTCGCGGACCGCACGGAGCAGGTCCGCCTCCGTCTCGGTGTCGGTCATGCGCCGGCCGACCAAATCGGGCCAGGCGCGGCGGAGCTCGGGGTCCTGGGCCGCGCGGAGCGCGACGCCCGAGGCGGTCAGGTCGGCGGCGATCCGGCGGACGGCGGGCTCGGTCGCCGGGTCGGCGGGCGTTTCCCAACGGACCTTGGCCGCGGCGGGGCCGGCCGGCCGGTCCGTGCACGCGAGCGAGGCCAGCGCGAGGAGCAGGTGGAGGCGGAGCACGCGGACGGTGGTCATGGCGGGGATCGTACTGGACGGTGGAGCGTGGGGGAAATTGGGTCCGCCGACGGTGCCGTCTCGCGTCGGAATCGGCGCGGATTTCCCCATGTCCGCCTGCCCCGGATACGATCCCGCGCCGCATGACGATCGCGTTAGTCGGGTTTACCGACAGTTACAACGACCGGCAGTGGCTTCAGATGGCGGGCGCGTGGGTCGCGCGGCAGAACCCGGCGCTAGCGCGAGGGTGGGCGGCGGCCGCGCGCGAGGTGTTCGATCTGCGCGGGCCCGGGGGGCGGGACTTCCTCGCCGATCGCGGGGCGTACGACATCGTCGTGTTGTTCGCGGTCTACAACCCGCCGGCGGGGAGTGCGGAGCATCGGCGGGCGCTGGGCCGGTGGCGCGGCCAGACGGCGCTGGCGGCCGGCCACTCGCGCGAGGCGTGGGCCGCCCGGCTGGCGGGGACGGGGGCGAAGTACGTGCTCGTCTTCCGGCGGCCGGACTCGGTCGACGGCGCGTGGCTCGGCGCGATCGATGGCTACGGCCGCCATGCCGAGGCGCCGGGCGTGTTTGGGCTGTCGGTGTACGAATACGCCACAGAGACACAGAGGCACAGAGAAGTGAGAGAAGGCAAAGACAAGTCAGCCACAGATTTCACAGATGGCCACAGATGAACTGGCTTGTCATCTGTGCCCATCTGTGAGCATCGGTGGCTCACCCTCTTCTTCTTCCTCCGTGTCTCCGCGCCTCCGTGGTGAATCTTCTAGTGCTTCACGCCCGGCTTGGTCGGGGCGACCGGGGCCTTGTCCGTGATCGGGCGGATCCAGATGTTCCGGTACCGCACCGGGTGGCCGTGGTCCTGCAGGGTGATCGGGCCGGTCTCCGGGTGCTTCTTGTACTCGGCGAGCTTCATGTGGCTGGTCGGGCCCTTGAGCTCGACGTGGTCCTGGACGAGCACGCCGTTGAGGATCACGGTCGCGGTCGCGGGGCGGGTCAGTTTGCCCTCGGCGTCGAAGCGCGGGCCGTGGAAGACGATGTCGTACGCCTGCCACTCGCCGGGCTTGCGGGCGGCGTTCACCTGCGGGGGGTACTGGCCGTAGAACGCGCCGACCATGCCGTCGGCGTAGGTCTCGGCCTGGTAGTTGTCGAGGACCTGGAACTCGTACCGGCCCATGATGAACAGGCCGGAGTTGCCGCGGTCCTGGTCCTTGCCCTTGGCCGGGTCGGGCATGCGGAACTCGACGTGCACCTGGAGGTCGCCGGGGTACTGGTCCTTGGTGGAGAGCTGGCCGGTCTTGGGGATGATCTCGAAGTAGCCGTTCTCGACCTTCCACGCGGCGGGGATCTTCTTGCCCTTGTTCTCGCCGGC
>DATHXE010000170.1:0-6022 GCA_035459845.1 Tepidisphaeraceae bacterium
CGGGTCGGACGCGACGAGCGCGGCGGTGAAGCTGAGCCGGGCGTACACGGGGCGGGACCTTGTGGCGATCTGCGGCGACCACCCGTTCTTCAGCTGCGACGACTGGTTCATCGGGACCACGCCGATGCCGGGGGGAATTCCCCAAACGATTCGCGACCTGACGGCGAAGTTTGCGTACAACGATTTGGCGAGCCTTGAGGCGCTGTTCGACAAGCACCCGAAGCGGATCGCGTGCGTGATGCTGGAGGTGGAGAAGGACGTGCCGCCCGCGCCGGGGTTTTTGGAGGGGGTGAAGGCGCTGGCGCACGGGCACGGCGCGGTACTGGTGTTCGACGAGGTGATCACTGGATTCCGGTGGCACGTGGGCGGGGCGCAGCGGATCTACGGCGTCCGACCCGACCTGACGACGCTCGGCAAGGGGATCGCCAACGGTTTTTCCGTGTCGGCGATCGTCGGCAAGCGCGAGATCATGAAGGCCGGGGGGATCAAGGATCACGACGGGGAGCGCGTGTTCCTGCTGTCGACCACGCACGGCGGGGAGACGCACGCGCTGGCGGCGGCGATCGCGACGATCGACGTCTACCGCAAGGAAGACGTGTGCGGGCGGATGCACGCGGCGGGCGAGCGGCTGCGGACGGGCGTCGAGCGCGTGGCCCGCCAGGCGGGCGTGGCCAAGCACTTCACGGTGAGCGGGCGGGCGTGCAACCTGGTGTTCGGGACCAGGGACGCGGACGGCAAGCCGTCGCAGGCGATGCGGGCGCTGTTCATGCAGGAGGCGATCCGGCGCGGCGTGCTGGGGCCGTCGTTCGTGGTGAACTACGCGCACGCGGACGCGGATATTGATGCGACGGTGGAGCGGGTGGGGGAGGCGCTGGGCGTGTATCGGAAGGCGCTGGAGGACGGGGCGGAGAAGTATCTGGTGGGGGGGCCGACGAAGGTGGTGTTCCGGGCGCGGTGTTGACGCGATTCGGATGAGCGCCGCGGAGGCGAGGGGCTAGCTCACTTCACCGCCCAGTGCCCGATGTCCGTCCGGTAGTGCATCCCCTCGAACTTCACGTGCTTCATCGCCGCGTACGCCCGCTGCTGCGCCTGGGCGATCGTGTCGCCCAGCGCGGTGACGGCCAGGACGCGGCCGCCGTCGGTCACGAGCTGTTCGCCCTGCATTTTCGTGCCGGCCTGGAAGACCTTCACGTCCGGCATGGCGTCGGCGTCGTCGATGCCGGTGATCGGCAGGGCGCTCGGGTACTTGCCGGGGTATCCGGGGCTCGTGGCGACCACGGCGATCGCCGGGCGCGGGTCCCACTTGAGCGTGACCTTGTCGAGCGTGCCGTCCACGACCGCGACCATCGCCTGCGCCAGGTCCGACTGCAGGCGCATCATCAGCGGCTGCGTCTCGGGGTCGCCGAACCGGCAGTTGAACTCCAGCACCTTCGGGCCGGCGGTCGTGAGCATCAGGCCGGCGTACAGGATGCCCTTGAACGTGATGTTGTCGCGGTTCAGCCCGTCGATCACCGGCACGAAGATCTGCCGCTCGATGTCGGCGAGCATCTTGCTCGTGATGACGGGCGTGGGCGAGTACGCGCCCATGCCGCCGGTCATCGGGCCGGTGTCGCCGTCGTTGACGGGCTTGTGGTCCTGGGCCGACTCCATCACGTAGATCGTCTTGCCGTCGACGAACGCGAGCAGCGAGCATTCGGGGCCGGTGAGCTTCTCCTCGATCACGATGCGCGCCCCGGCGTCGCCGAACACCTTTGCCCGCATCATTTGCTTGATCGCCTCGATCGCCTCGTCGGCGTTGGCAGCGACGGTCACGCCCTTGCCCTTGGCGAGCCCCGACGCCTTGACGACGACGGGCCCGTTCCGCGTGCGGACGTACTCCTCCGCCTGCCCCGCGTCCGTGAAGCTCCGCGCCTCGGCCGTCGGAACGGCCTGGTGGCGCATCAGCTCCTTGCAGAACCACTTGTCGCCCTCGAGCTGGGCGGCGGCCTTCGAGGGGCCGAACACCTTGGCGGTCGTCGTCTTCTGTAGGTGGTCGGTCAGGCCGGCGACGAGCGGGTCCTCCGGGCCGACGACGACCAAGTCGATCTTGTTCTCGCGGGTGAACTTCTCGAGCTTGGCGAAGTCGTTGACGCCGATGGCCGGCAGGTTCTCGCCCAGCTCGGCGGTCCCGGGGTTCCCCGGGGCGATGTACAGGTCGGACACGGACGGGGAATCGGCCAGCTTCCAGGCCAGTGCGTGCTCGCGCCCGCCGTTGCCGATGAGGAGGACTTTCATGGCGGAGAGTGTATGGACACGCGGGGCGGTGACAAGGAGGGTCGTTCTTCGCACGTGCGGACGCGGCTCGGGCGCGTTACATTCCAAACCACTGGATTTCTTTGACACCGATCTCACCGATGTCCACCGATGGGCACCGATCAAGCCAATATGATGGTTCACATCCGTGTGATCGGTGCCGATCGGTGAAATCGGTGTCTAATCTACGACCTTCCCCACTTCTCGGAGCGCCAACCATGCCCGACCTTCGCCCCACGCTGTCCCGTCGCGCCGCGCTGTTCGCCACGCTCGCGAGCGCGGCTTCCTTGTCGCTCGCGACCGACGCCCCCGCCGCGGAGCTCAAGTTGAAGGACACCGCCGCCGCCAAGCCGTTCAAGGGGCTCAAGGTGGGCGTGGCGACGTACACGCTGACCAAGCAGTGCAAGACGGCGGAAGAGGCGATCAAGGCGATCAACCGGGTCGGGCTGCCGTACTGCTCGATCAAGGAGGGCCACCTGCCATTCAAGACGACGGCGGACGAGCGCAAGGCGATCGTGGAGAAGTTCAAGGCCGCCGGGATCACACCGCTGTCCGTCGGCAACATCACGCTCAAAAACGACGAGGCCCAGGTCCGCGAGATGTTCCAATACGCCAAGGACGTGGGCGTGCCGGTGATGGTGTGCGCCCCGGCCAAGGACGCGCTGCCCATTTGCGAGAAGATGGTCAAGGAGTTCGACATCCGGATGGCGATCCACAACCACGGCCCGGAGGACAAGAACTTCCCGGCCCCGCAGGACATCATGGCGGCGGTGAAGGACATGGACCCGCGCATGGGCTGCTGCATCGACGTCGGGCACACGGCCCGCGCCGGCGCCGACCCGGCCGAGGCGATCGAGTCGATCGGGGCCCGCGTGTACGACATTCATTTGAAGGATCTCGCGCGGATCGACCGCCGGAGCTTCGGCATCGAGTGCGGGCGTGGCGTATTGGACATCAAGGCGATTTTGGCGGCGCTGCTGAAGACCAACTTCCAGGGTCACGTCGGGTTCGAGCACGAGATCAACATGACGGACGTGCTGCCGGGGTTGTCGGAGGACGCGGGGTACGTGCGCGGCTTGCTGGCGGCGATGTGACGCGTCACGCCCCCGGCGGCGGCTCCTCGTTCAGGATCGCGAGCAGTTCGTCCTCGGTCATCACGACTTGGTCGCCGATTCCGAGGCTCTCGTCGTACGTGATCGCCCGGATCGCGCTGGCGATGTAGGCCCGCTGACGATCGAGTTCGACCTTCGCCCACTCCGCGCGAATGTCCCGCACTCTCTGGTCTTCAAACTCCCGCTGGCGGATCCGTTCGGCGGCCCCGACCGCCTGCTCGGCGGCAATGGCCTCAACCCGCTCACGGTTCTCCGCGACCAGCGACGACACGCGGCCGCGGATCTTGTCGATCGACCGCTGCGGCAGCAGCGCCGACGGCCGCGAGGGCGGCGCCGCCGGCGTCACGGACGGCTCGGGCAACAGGGACAGGCCGTCGCAAACCCCTCCAGGTGCTTCGGCGGGCGGCGACACGTGCTCCCCCGCGTACCGCTTGAGCAGGTACGCGAAGATTGCGAACTGTAGCCGCCAGAACCACGCCTGCTCGGCACCAGCCGTCGCGTCGCCCAGCGCGGCGCGCAGTCCCGCGAGTCGCTCGCGCCACCGCGCGAGCGTCTCGTCCGACACGCGTTGCGACGGCCGCGACGACGAAGCCACCTTTGCACCTCGTGGTGGGGGCCAATTCAGGACGCCTCGAGCTTCCGGCGGATGCCCTCCGGGATGGGGATCGCGCGCATGCCGGTGGCCTGCATCTCGCAGCAGACGCTGGTCATCTTGCCCGTGGCGACGCGCCGACCTTCCCAGTAGAAGTCGACTTCGTAGTTGAACGATTTGTCGCCGACCTTCGTCACGCGCATCTTCAGCTCGACCTCGTCTTCGAACCGGAGGGGGGCGAAGTACTCGCAGCTCGCGGCGACGCGCGGCCAGCCGATCTCGACGGCTTCGTGCATCATCACGACGGACAGCCCGAGCGACCGTAGGAACGCGTGCTCGACCTCTTCCATCATCCGGAAGTAGTAGGAGAAGTGGACGACGCCGGCCATGTCGGTCTCGGCGAACTGCACGCGGTGCTTGGTGACGTACTCGGCGGGCATGGTGGGATCAGTTGTCGTGCGCGCGGCGGGGTTTGTAAAGCGGGAAATCCCCCTGCAAGCTGCGGGGCAACGACCTGCTGACGCGCTCGTCGTTCCGATTGCGGTCGGAACGAACCGGATGCGGTGACGCTTGGCGCCCGTAGGCGATTGGCGGCATTGGAATTCCCATGTGCGTTGGCCCGCTAAGCCGCAAGCGGGTGTGCTCCGCACACTCGGCTCGGGCACCCCTCTTTTGATCGCCCGAACGGGTTCCCGTACCCTCTGGGGCATGGCCCTCGCCGCCGCGCTGATCCTCGGCGCGTACATCCTCACGGTCGTGATCTTCCTCGCGATCCCGCCCAGGCAACGCGACCCGCAGTACGGGATGGCGATCGGGTGCATGATGCTCGTCGCGATGATCCTGGGCGGGGTCGAGCTGGCCCTGTGGGCGGCGTGGGCGTACGACGTGAAGTGGCTGGTCGACGGGATCTTTTACGCGGCCGTGTTCCCGCTGTTCCTGATCGTCCCGCAGGGGCTGCGGCTGGCGGTGGTGACGGCCCGCGAGCGGCGTGCGAAGTACGAGCGGGCGTTCAAGCCGCACGAGATCGCCGACACGCTCGGCCGGCACACGCACGTCGTCGCCACCACCACCGCCGACCCGGCCCGCGATTTCCGCGAGTTGTTCCACTACGGCTCCGACGGCACGCTGCACGTGTTCCGCGAGGAGAAGGACGGGCGGGTTTGGCGAGTCGGTGGGCCGCGGCGGTCGTGGGCGGTGGACGGCGTGATGCTCGATCACATCGATCCGGTGGCGGGTAAGCGGCGGTTCTTCCTGACCCGCCGGCGGCTCGACGGGCGGTTCGGCTACTTCGAGTTCGAGGAGCCCGAGCCGAAGGTCGGGAAGCTCGCGTTCTACACCGCGGAGGTGCGCGAGGGCGAGCCGGTGGAGAAGGACGCCGACTCGCCGAGGGCGGAGACGCCGGGTGAGGACGAACGTTTGAACAAGGCGCCGCCAGAGAAGGGGGCGTGAATGGCGTCGATCGACCTCGATTTCATCGTCGCCGCGGTCGCGGAGTCGAAGCGCTACCGTCATGTCGCGCCGGCGGTGATCGCGCGCCTCGCCGCGGAGGAATTGCCCAAGTCCGTCAACGCCGCAGATGCGGAGAAGCGGACCAAGCGGCGGCTGCACCAGGTGTTCGGCGCGTATCACACGCCGATGCCGTGGGACAAACTGCTGGCGCGCCTCGCGGCCGCCAAGGACGACCGGGCGGCGTTCCGGACGGCGTGCGCGGAGGTGATGCGCGGGCACGCATCGACGGCCGAGCGGTTGCCGGAACTGGCGACGTTCTACGAGCGCATTTTCGCGATTACGGGCGTGCCGAACTCGGTGCTGGACCTCGCCTGTGGTCTCAACCCGCTGGCGCTGCCGTGGATGAACCTTCCGGCCGGGGCGCGGTACGTCGCGGGCGACATCGACGTCGAAATGGCCCGGTTTCTCGACGGGTTCTTCGCGCTAACCTCGATCGAAGGTCGGGCCGAGTTGGTCGACCTCGTGGCGGGCCCGCCCGCGGCCGAGGTGGACGTGGCGCTGGTCTTGAAGACGCTGC
>DATHXE010000171.1:0-13227 GCA_035459845.1 Tepidisphaeraceae bacterium
GTGGGGCCTCTATCCGCCTTCGGTCCTCGGCCCGAAGGGAGGATCCGCGTGAGCCGGACGGTCCTGGTCATCAGCCCGCACCCGGACGACGAGGCGATCGGGTGCGGCGGGACGATCCGGCGGCACGTGCTCGCGGGCGACCGCGTCCGCGTCGTGTTCCTGACCTCCGGCGAGAAGGGCGGGCACGGGCGATCGGCGGACGAGACCGTGCGCGTACGTGAGCGGGAAGCCCGCGCCGCCGCGGTCATCCTCGGGCTCGACCCGGCCCGCGACCTCGAGTTCTGGCGCCTCCCGGATGGCGCGGTGCGCGCGACCGCGTCCGCCGTCGCCCGGCTGCGGGCGCTCGTCATCGACCTTCGGCCCGCCACGGTCTACGTCCCGCACGACGCCGAATCCCACCCGGACCACCGTGCCGCCGCGCGCATGGTGGGCCGGGCGGTGTCCGCGGCACGGCCCAAGGCGGCCCGTCCCGACGTGCTCATGTACGAGGTCTGGACGCCGACGGCGCGCCTCGACCATATCGAGGACGTGACCGCGCACATGCCCGCAAAACTGCGGGCCATCCGCGCCTACAAGAGCCAGTGCGCCGTCGTGGACTTCGTCGAAGCCATGAAGGGGTTGGCCCGGTACCGCGGCGAGATGCACAGCTGGCCCGAAGGTGAATACGCCGAGGTCTTCACCCGCCTCTCAGGTTCCGGGCGTAAGATGCGCTGAGCGGCCGCCCACCGGTCGCGCCGTCATGCGAACCAGCATCGTCATCACCAGCTACAACTACGATCGGTACGTCCGCGCGGCGATCGACGGGGCGCTGGCGCAATCGCACCCGGCGACCCAGGTGGTCGTCGTCGACGACGGGTCGACCGACGGGTCGCCTGAGGTCGTGCGGTCGTACGCCGACCGGGCGGTAGTGGTCTGCAAGACCAACGGCGGGCAGGCGTCGGCGTTCAACGCCGGCCTCGCCGCGTGCGACGGCCAACTCGTCTGCTTCATGGACTCCGACGACCTGATCTACCCGCACACGATGGCCCGCGCCGTCGCGGCGGTCGGGCCGGGGCACGCGAAGGTGCATTTGCCGCTCGACATCATCGACGCCGACGGGCGGGCGACGGGCGACGTGATGCACCGGCACGACCTGGCTGCGGGCGACGTGCGCCCGGCCGTCCTGGCAGGGGGGCCCGCGGCGTACAACTGGCCGTGCACGAGCGGCAACGCCTGGACCCGCACGTTCCTCGACCGCGTCATGCCGATGCCCGAGGCCGAGTACCGGATCGGGCCCGACGTCTACTTGGCGGCGCTCGCGCCCCTGTTCGGCGAGGTCGCCCGGCTGGACGCGCCGGGCGGGGCCTACCGGATCCACGGCCACAACAACACGTTCAAGGAGCCGTTCGACGCCCGCGTCGCGTCGGCCGTCCGGTTCTGGGACCACTGCTTCGGCGTGCTGGCGTCCTGGTGTGACCGGCTGGGGCTGAAATGCCGCCCGGCGGACTTCGCGGCCCACTCCTTCTGGCACCGGACGGCGACCGCGGCCCGGGAGATCGAGGCGCGCGTGCCCCCCGGCTCGACCATCGTCCTCGCCGGCGAGGAGCAGTGGGTCACCGACGAGATCGGAGGCCGCCGCGTCGTCCCCATGCTCCAGCGCGGCGGGCAATACTGGGGCCCACCGGCGGACGACGGCCAGGCCATCGAAGAACTCGACCGCGACCGCGCCGCCGGCGCGACACACCTGGTCGTGCCGTGGTGGGCAACCTGGTGGCGGGAACATTACGACGGGTTCTGGCGCCACCTTCTCGAGCGGCACGAGTTGGTATTCGAGAACGACCGCCTGACCCTGTTCCGGCTGATCCCGTCGCCGGCAGGGAGGGCCCATGCCTGACGTCCCCCTCCTGAGCACGGTCGTCCTGAACTGGAATCGCGAAGACCTTCTGCGGACGACGGTCGACTCGTACCTGGCGACCGTCTCGGTCCCGTACGAGTTGGCCATCGTCGATAACGCGTCCACCGACGGGTCGCGCGCGTACATCGAATCGGTCTGCGCGGGCCGGCGGAATCACCGGGCGATCTTGTTACCGACCAACACCGGCGGCGAGGGGTTGAACGTCGGGCTGGCCGAGTGCCGCGGGCGGTTCCTTCAGGTGAGCGAGAACGACCTCGAATACCTCCCGGGGTGGGACCGGGAACTGCTCTCGAAGTTCGAGACGTTCCCGGAACTCGGGCAGCTCTCGCCGTTCTCCCCGTTCCATCAGGTCGAACTGGGCGAAGTGTGGACCGATCGCGCCGGGATCGCGGAGACGCGCGACGGGGCCACGCTCTACTGGGCCCTCTACAACGTCACCAGTTCGTGCCTGATCCGCCGCGAGGTGTGGGAGCGCGGGGTGCGCTGGCAGGCGCACGGGACGAAAGCCTACTGGTCGCCGGACGACGGCGCGTTTTCGCGCGAAGTGAAGCGGGCCGGCTACCGGGTGGCGTGGAACGACCGGTACGTCGTCGTGAACTGGGGGCACAACGTGAAGGAGATGGCCCGCCGGATGGAGTACTACCTGAACAACGCCGAGGGCAAGCAGTACCTCGGCGTCGACCGCCTTCGCCAGGCGCTGGCCGACCACGGGTGCGAGGTCGTCACCGCGCCCGACGGCCGCTGGACGGTCGAGCAGCGCGTCCCCCCGGCGCAGTCGCGTGCGGCAGAGCGCACCGCCCTGTGGCGGGAGTGGATCGGTCGTCTAGGGGAGGCGGTGGCGGAGTTGTCCGCCGTCGTCCCGGCCGGCGCCACATACCTGCTCGTGGACGACGAGCAATTCGGGGCCGAACTGCTCCCCGGCCGCCGGGCCCTGCCGTTCATCGAGGCCGACGGGAGCTACGCGGGTGCCCCGGCGGACGACGCCGCGGCCGTACGGGAGCTCGAGCGCATGCGAAGCCAAGGCGCGCGCCAAATCGTTTTCATGTGGCCGTGCTTTTGGTGGCTCGATCATTACGCGGGCCTCCGCGAACACCTGCGCACCCGGTACGCGTGCGTGTCGGACACCGCCCGCGCCTCGGTGTTCGACCTCACGGCGGTCCGGACGACCGCGGGGGGTGGCGCATGCTGAGCGTGTGCGTCGCGCTGAAAAACCGGTCGCGCGTCCTCGCGGACGGGCGCGAGTTGCGCCTCTTTCCGACGCTGGTGGAAAGCCTCGCGCGCACGGCCCCTCCTAACACCGAACTGGTTGTCGCCGACTGGGATTCGGACGACTGGCCCCTGGCCGAGTGGCTGCCCGATGCGGTCGGCCCGGTGGCGCTGCGGGTCGTCCGGATGGCGGGCCGGTTCACGCGCGGGGGGGGGCGGAACGCGGCCGCCGCCGCCGCGCGCGGCGACATGCTGTTCTTCACCGACGCCGACTGCCTGCTCAGTCCCGCGGTCTTCGAGCGCGGCGCCGCGCTCCTGCGGGAGGGCAAGGCCTTCTTTCCGGTCCTCTATTCGCTCCTGGATCCGGACCACCGTACCGGCTTCTGGCACCACTGGGGCTACGGCAACGCCTTGATGACCCGGGCGGTGTTCGACCAGGTCGGGGGGTGGCCCGACTACAAGAAATGGGGCCGCGAGGACGTGCACTTTTTCGAACGCGTCTCCGCGCTGGTCCCGACCGTGCGCGAGGAGGTGCCGGGGTTCTTCCACCAGTGGCATCCCGACGACGTCCTGTGGAAGGACCCGTACGGCGAGCGCACGCCCGAGGAGGAGCGGGAGATCCGGGAGTCGCGCGTCGCCATGCGCGAGTTGGCGGCCCTCATCCCGGCGGGCCAGTCGTTCGTCCTGGTCGACGAGGCGCGGTTCGGCGTGTCCGAGGTCGACGGGCGGCCGGCCCGACCGTTCCTCGAGCGCGACGGCGAGTACGCCGGCCCCCCGCCGGACGACGACACCGCGATCCGCGAACTGCAGCGAATGCGGGCCGAGGGTGCGCGATTCATCGCCTTCGCCTGGATGGCGTTCTGGTGGCTCGACCACTACGCGGGATTGCATGACTATCTCCGGCAGTCGTTCCCGTGCGTCCTGCGCAACGAGCGCCTCGCCGTCTTCGCGTTGGACGGTGCCGCGATTGATTCCCCCGCCGGCGGGCGTTCTGAGCAGGAATGAGCCATGCCGCGTCGACCGTCGGTCAGCATCGTCGTCAGCAGCTACAACTACGCCGAATTTCTGCGCCAGGCGATCGACAGCGCGCTCGCCCAGACCTACCCGGCCACGGTCGTGGTGGTCGACGACGGGTCCACTGACGACTCCCGGTCGATCATCCGAGACTTCGGAGACACGGTCCGCCCGATCTTCAAGGAAAATGGCGGCCAGGCGTCGGCGTTCAACGTCGGGGCGCGCTCGACCGAGGCCGACGTGGTGATATTCCTCGATTCCGACGACGTCTTGCTCCCGACCGCCGTCGAACGCGCCGTCGAGCAGTTTGCGGACGACTCGGTGAGCAAGGTCCACTGGCCACTGGTCGAGATGAATCGGGCCGGAGAATTGATGGATCGCCGCTACCCGCCCGAGCCGCTCTTAGGCGGAGATTTGGCCGAACGCGTGGCACGGCTGGGCCCCAAGGGCTACGTCTGGCCCCCGACGAGCGGCAACGCCTGGTCCCGCCGGTTTCTCGACCGCGTTCTACCGATCCCCGAGCACCTGTTCGTCACGTGCCCCGACCTCTACCTCTGTGCCGCCGCCCCGCTGATGGGGCGCGTCGGCGTCGTCACCGAACCGCAGGGATGCTGGCGGGTGCACGGCGCGAACAGCAGTTGGTCCGACCCGCTCGACCGACGTATCGAACTCCAGCACCGCATGTGGGACTACGCGTTCGACGTCATCGAGCGGCTCTGCGCGGAGCGCGGCCTGGCGTGCGACCGGCCGGCGATGAGCCGCGCGTCCTACTGGCACCAGGCGTACCACTACGGCCGGGCGATCACCCGCGCGGTGCCGGCGGGCGAGGCGTTCGTGCTCATCGACGAGGGGGGCCTGCGGCTGCACGAGCCCGTGTGGGGTCGGCGGCCGGTGGATTTCTCGCAGGGCGAAGCGTCGTGGGGCGAGTACTGGGGGCCGCCGCCCGACGACCCGACCGCCGTCCGCGAGTTCGAAAAGCGCCGGGCGGCCGGAGCGACGTACGCCGTGATCGTCCGCCCGTCGTTCTGGTGGCTCGATCATTTCGTGGAATTCCGCCGCCACTTGGAGCGCGAGTACCGAGAGGTCTGCCGGAACGAGGACCTCGTCGCGTTCGACCTCCGCAAATAACCGTTCTGGGAGACGCCCGATGAACGACCCGGACCCGCAACCGGATTTCAAATATCACCGCCTGAGCTCGACTCCCGGCTCCAGCCATGCTCTCGTGCAGAGCCTCGTGCCGCGGGCGTGCCGGGTGCTCGAGTTCGGCTGCGCGACGGGCTACATGTCGCGCGCCCTCCGTGAGCGGCTCGGGTGCACCGTCACGGGAGTCGAGCTCTTTCCGGAGCCCGCCGAGAAGGCCCGCCAGTACTGTGAGCGCGTGATCGTCGGCGACATCGAGTCAATGGACTTCGCCGCCGCCCTCGGCCCCGCGCGGTTCGACGCCGTCCTGTTCGCCGACGTGCTGGAGCACTTGAAGGACCCGGCGGCCGTCGTCCGGCGGGTGACGCCAGTCCTGGCCGACGGCGGGGCGATCATCGCGTCGATCCCGAACGTCGCCCACGGGAGCGTGCGACTCGCCCTGCTGGGCGGCGAGTGGCGGTACGGCCCGACGGGCCTGCTCGACGAGACCCACCTGAGGTTCTTCACGCGCGAGAGCGTCCAACAGTTGTTCGAGGGCGCCGGCTACACGGTCACCCACTGGCTCCGGTCGCGCAAGCCCATCCATTCGACGGAGGTCTTGCCGCCCGTGCGCCCCGTGCCGTTGCCGGTGCTCGATTGGATCGCCAGGGACCCCGAGGCCACCACGTACCAGTTCGTCGTGCGGGCCCAGCCCGCCGCCTCCCGACCGGCGGATGCCCAAGCCGCCCAGGCAGAGGCCGACCGCCTCCGTGCAGAGAACGACTGGCTGCGCCGGCTGTACGCCGCATCGCAGGACCTCGGGCCGGTCGTCCCACCGGGCGCGACGGTCATCGTCGCCGACGCCGGCGAATTCGACCGCGAGTTCGCCGCCGGCTGGCGCAAGTTCCCGTTCCCCGAGCGCGACGGGGAGTACTGGGGGACGCCGGCGGACGCCGCCGCCGCCGTCACCGAACTGGAGCGCCTCCGCGCCGCTGGCGCCACCCACATCGCCTTCGGCTGGCCCGCGTTCTGGTGGCTGGACCACTACGAAGCCTTGCACCGACACCTCCGCGACCGTTACCCGTGCGTTCTCGAGAACGACCGGTTAATCGTATTCGAATTGAAATGACCCGACCGCCGGTACGGCGCCGGGGCGCGCGAGCGTTCCGCGCCGTGCGCGCGGCACACGCACCGAGGAAATCCCGATGGACCCCGAACCCTACCTGGACTTGATGAAGCGGTGCCTCACCGCCTGGATCTATGCGGGCACCGGGGAGAAGTTCGACCCCGAGGTGCGCAAAGTCGGCAAGGACTGGCCGGCGTTCGCCCACACGATGATCGGCCTCAAGCGGCTGAACAACCTCCAGGCGTGCTGCGAGGACGTCCTGCGCCGCAGCGTCCCCGGCGATTTGATCGAGACCGGCGTGTGGCGCGGCGGCGCGACGATCTTCATGCGCGCGATCCTCCGGGCTTACGCCGACACGCAGCGGCGCGTGTGGGTGGCGGACTCGTTCGAGGGCCTCCCGCCGCCCGACGAGCAGAAGTACCCGCTCGACAAGGGCGACAAGCACCACACGCAGGAGGCCCTCGCCGTTTCGCTCGAGTCCGTGCAGCGCAACTTCGCCGCGTACGGCCTGCTCGACGAACAGGTCCGGTTCCTCAAGGGGTGGTTCAAGGACACCCTGCCCGCCGCGCCGATCGACCGCCTCGCCGTCGTCCGACTCGACGGCGACATGTACGAGTCCACGATGGACGCGCTGGTGCACCTGTACCCCAAGCTCTCCCCCGGCGGGTACCTGATCGTCGACGACTACGGGTGCATCCGCGCCTGCAAACAGGCCGTGCACGACTACCGCGACGCGCACGGCATCCGCGACGAGATCAGGCAGGTCGACTGGACCGGCGTGTATTGGCAACGGAGTTGAGACGGCCCGCGCCCGCCGGGCACGCTCCGGGAAGACGCACATGCGCCCGACCGCCATCGTCACCGGCATGATCGCCACCTACCCCGTCGGCGGGGTCGTGTGGGATTACGCCCAGTACGCGCTCGGCCTCGAGCGCCTCGGCTGGGACGTCTATTACCTCGAAGACACAGGCTGGCAGACGTACGACCCGGACACCGGACAGTACGGGGAAGACCCGGCGTACGGCGTCGCGTTCCTCGGGCGGTCGCTCGCGGCCCTCTCGCCCGCGCTCGGCCGCCGGTGGCACGTCGTCGGCATGGACGGCCGGACGTACGGCCTGCCCGCCCCCGAGTTCGCCGCCGCCGTCCGGGCCGCCGACCTGTTTCTCAACGTGTCCGGCGGCACCCTCCTGCGCGACGCCTACATGGCCTGCCCGTGCAAGGTGCTCGTCGACACCGACCCGGGCTACAACCACTTCGTCAACTTTCCCAAGTGGGACGCCAACCCCAATTGGCACGGCAGCCACGGGTATCGCGCGCACGACCACTTCCTGACCTACGCCGAGCGGATCGGCCGCCCCGATTGTCCGCTGCCGACGTTCGGCCTGCCCTGGCAGCCCACGCGGCCGCCCGTCGTCACCGACGCCTGGCAGGGGCACGACCGTGCAGTCGGCGAACGGTGGACGACCGTGATGACGTGGGACAACTTCCGTAAACCGATCGAGCACGCCGGCGTGACCTACGGGACGAAGGAGCGCGAGTTCGGCAAGGTCGAAGGCCTGCCCCGCAGACTGGGCAGGGGGGTGCGCCTGGAGGTCGCGTCGGGCGGCGACCCGCCCGTCGAGCGCTGGCGCTCCCTCGGGTGGTCTGTCATAGACGCTCATGCGGCCTCCAGAACGGCCGACGCGTACCGCGACTACGTGTGCCGATCGCGCGGCGAGTTCAGCGTCGCCAAGAACGTCTACGTAGCGACCGGGTGCGGGTGGTTCAGTTGTCGGACCGTTTGCTACCTCGCCGCCGGCCGGCCCGCGGTCGTGCAGGATACGGGGTTCTCGGAGATCATCCCGACCGGGCGCGGGCTGTTCGCCTTCGACGACGTGGAACAGGCGGCGGCGGCCGTCCGCGCCGTCGAGGCCGACTACCCCGCGCACTCGGCCGCCGCCCGCGCGGTCGCCGCCGAGCACTTCGCCGCCGACCGTGTGATCGGCGACCTGCTCCGCCGGGTCCGCCCGTGAGAGGAATGCCACCATGGACGAGCGCGAACTGGCCGAGATCACCGGCGACTGGGACTACGCGACGCTCCCCGCGAACGTGCGCCTGGGCGCCGGCTGCTTCCTCGAGCGCAAGGCGAGCTTCGCACGGTACCGCAGCACCCGAAGCCCGGGGCTCGTGCTCGGGGCGCGGGTGCGCGTCCACACGTGGACCGAGTTCAACGTCGAGCCGGGCGGGATCATCGAGGTCGGTGACGACTCGATCCTCGTCGGCACCGTGTTCATGTGCGCCGAGCGCGTGACGATCGGCCGCGGCGTCGTCGTCTCCTACAACGTGACCATCGCCGACTCCGACTTCCACCCGCGCGACCCGGACGCGCGCCGGCTCGACGCGGTCGCCACCTCGCCCCACGGCGACCGCGGGACGCGCCCGCCGATCACCGCCCGCCCGGTCGTGATCGACGACGGGGCCCAAATCGGGATCGGCGCGATCATCCTCAAGGGCGTTCACGTCGGGCGCGGCGCGCGCGTCGGGGCGGGGGCGGTCGTGACGTCCGACGTCCCGGCCGCCGCGACCGTCGCGGGAAACCCGGCACGAATCGTTGACGACGCCGCCGCCGCCGCCGGCCGGGAGACACGAAATGAATAGCCGGGTGCTCGATCACGACTGGTTCCCCCGGCCGCTCCCCGCGAACGTGCGCGTCGGCCCCCGCGCGTGGGTGTACAGCGCGTTCGCGTTCGTTCACTGCCACAGCCGCGCCCCGGTTGCGGTCGACGTCGGGCACGACACCGGCATCTACAACGGCACGTTCTTCGAGCTCGGGCCCCGCGGGCGCGTCGAGATCGGTCCCTACTGCACGCTCGTCGGCGCGGTCGTGCGCACCGACGCCCGCGTGCGCATCGGCCCGTACTCGCTCCTCGCCCACGAGGTCGTGCTGGCCGATTCGCCCGCGCCAGTGCCGCCGACCTGTGACGTCACCGCAGCGCTCGAGCCCGCCGCGACCGGCGAGCCGCCCGTGGTGATCGACATAGGCGAGAACTGCTGGATCGGCGCGCGGGCCATCCTGCTCGCCGGCGCACGCCTGGGCGAGGGCGCGATCGTCGGCGCCGGCGCGGTCGTGGATTTCGAGGTGCCGGCGTTCGCCGTCGCCGCCGGGAA
Source organism: Tepidisphaeraceae bacterium (assembly GCA_035459845.1). GTDB lineage: Bacteria > Planctomycetota > Phycisphaerae > Tepidisphaerales > Tepidisphaeraceae > DASPKW01. The sequence continues at coordinate 9,507 of DATHXE010000171.1, forward strand.
CCCCGCACGGGTCGTCGGGTGGGCGCGGCCGCGCGGGCGCGACGCCGCCGGCGCCTGACTCGCTACGGGTAGTACTTCTTCGCCGGGTTCGGCCAGTTCGGGCCGTCCCAGTTCACCGCGTCCTGCCACTCGGCGTGCCCGTCGTCGAACACGACGTTACCGCCCTTCTCGCCGTGGTTCCGCATCTTCCCGGGGTCAGTCTCGCGCACGTTCAGGTCCCACGCGAGCGGCCCGCCGGGGATCCGCGTGATCCTCGGGCTCTTCTCGGGCACGAAGAACACGCTGTAGAAGTCGTAGCTCACCCGCGCCGAGTTCGGCAGCGAGTAGTCCGCCGTCACGATGTCGGTCGGGGCCGGGTCGTCGTCCCCGGGGCAGTGGAACGCGCCGGGCGACTTCACGTAGTCCCGGTTCAGCGCCACCAGCACGTAGTTGATCGCGTCGTAGTCGTACGCCGTGTTCGGCGGGTTCGTGTTCGGCAGCCGGCCGCGGAAGTCATTCGTATACAGGATCATCGCCTGCCCGAGCGAGCGCAGGTTCGCCAGGCACTTCGTACGATTGGCCTGCTCGCGGGCCCGGTTCAGCGCCGGCAGGAGGATCGAGATCAGCAGGGCGATGATCCCGATGACCACGAGCAGTTCGACGAGGGTAAACGCCCCGCGCCCGCGGCGCCGGGCCGCACCGGCCTGGCCCGGAATGAAGTTGTCGGTGTCCGAACGGTCCATTGGTTGTTGTCAGAGTCCGGATTGTCGATCGGGTCACGCGCACGTGCCGACGGCGTCGTCCGCCTCGTCGGCCTCTTCGAAACGATCTTCCACAAAGGCCGCCGTCCGCGCCGGCGCCGCGGCGCGCACGATCACGGGCATGAGGCCCGCGTCTTTCGCCGCCGCCAGAGCGAGTCCTGCGACGGCCCGCCGGCAGCGCGCCCGGCTGACCGCGAGCATCGCGAGAAGTACGAGGATGAACACGCCCGCGCCGGCGCCGACCCACCAGTGTCCCGTCGTCGCCCCGACCGCGGCCCACACCGCCCCCACCGCCGCGCACAACCGCGGCAGCATCGCCCACCGCAGCCGGCACCGCAGGCGCGTGAACCGCTTCGGCCAGCCCAATTCCTCCGTCGCCGCCCGGATCAGCACGTCGTGCCAGGGGTCCGCGTACAGGTGCACGTCGTGCAGTTCCCACTCGGCGTGGAAATCGCCGTTCCACCCAGTCTGCCGCGCGTGCGCCTCAAGGGCGGGAAGCACGTGTTCCCGGCCGCGGGCCCGCGCGTCGGATTCGAAGTACAGGTCGAACACGCCCGGGCCGATTCGCTTGACGTGCGCGCGCGCTTCGCCGGCGTCTGCCGGCGTGTCGGGCAGGCGCCGCCGCGACAACCGGTACCCCGCCCGGTGCCACGCGCGAACGACCGGCTGCGCCAGGTGCAGCCCGGCGACCAGCGGCCGGCACCACCACGGCGCGCCCGCCGGCAGCGGCGCCGTCCACGCCATGTGCGCCGCGACCGACAGGCTCACCACCGCCATCGCGCACCCGACCCATAACAGCGGCGCGCAGACCACGCCCAGCAGGCCGAGCATCAGAGCCAGCGCGTGCCATTCGAGCAACGTCACGTACGCCCACCGGCTGTACCGCGTTTGCCGGTAGACGATCTGGAACGGGTTGAGGCCGAACCGCCCGTGGTGGACGGCCGGCGCGACGACCGGCAGGCCGACCGCGCCCTCGCCGTAGATCACGCCATTCCACCGCGCGCACCCCCTCGCGTTGAACCGGTGCGGGTGCTTGAACCCGAGCATCGCCTCCGACCGCCCGTACCCCTTCTGCTGTTTCAGGTACGCGCGCACCGTGCCCCGCCGGTGGTGCCAGACCCACGCCGCCGGCGCGTACCCGATTCGCTTGCCCGCGTCGAGGAACCGCCAGCACACGTCCACGTCGTCCCCGGCCTGTCGGAACTGCGCGTCGAACCCGCCCAGCGCCAGCAACGCGTCCCGCCGGAACGCCATGTTGCATCCCGGCACGTGCTCGGCGTACCGGTCGTCGAACATTACGTGGCTCGGCCCGCCCGGGCTCGCCGCCACGCACTTGGCCGTCCAATTGTCCGAACCCGGCGGCACGTTCGGCCCGCCGACCGCCTCGACCTGCTGGTCCAGCATCGCGCGGACCAGGTACGTCAGCCACGTCGGGTCGGCCACGCAGTCGCTGTCCGTGTACGCCACCACCACACCCCGGGCCACCCGCGCCCCGACGTTCCGGGCGACGCTCAGCCCCATGTTCTCCTGCCGCACGTACCGCAAGTCCGGGAACCGGGCGGCGATCGCCGGCGTGTCGTCCGCCGACCCGTCGTCCACGAGGATCACCTCGTAGTCCGGGTAATCCAGCGCCTGCAACGAGCGGAGGCATTCGTCCAGGGTTGCCCCGCCGTTGTACGAGCAGACGACCACCGACGCCTTCGACAGTTCGCCGCGCCCGACGCACGGCACGTCCGCCCACGCCCGCGCGAGCTCGCCCGCCGCCGGCTTCGGTTGTCGCCGCGCATCGGTCACGCCGAACGCCCAGTCCGTGATCGCACTCCCGCCCGTGAACCAGTCGTCGGTGAACGAGAAGACGAACGATCCGGCCAACCCCCTGCGGAAGCCCTGCCGGACGTGACGGCCGAGCAACTGTGCCTGCGCGGCTTCTCCGTGCCGAATCGTGTCCACGCCGTACTCGCCCAACACGAGCGGGAGCGTCCCCGCCACGTGCTGGAGCCGGTCCAGATACCGCCCGATCGCCCCGGCGTCCTCGAGGTAGACGTTGGCGCAGTAGAAGTCGAGCCCGCTCGGGTTGAGGAACTCGGTCGACGGGTAATTCGTGTACGTGAGCAGCGCCTGGGGGGCCTCCTGCCGGGCGACGTCCAGCAACTCGCCGACGAATCGCTCGACCCGTCGCGCGCCGTAAAACCGGATGATGTCGCTCGGGATCTCGTTCCCCACGCTCAGCGCCAGCAACGCCGGGTGATCACCGAGTTCCCGCGCCGCCGCGCGAACCCGTTTGACCGCGTCTTGCCGGGCCTCCCAATCTTCGAAGAAGCACCGGTGCTTCTCCCAAGGCACGTCGACAAACACCCGCAACCCCGCTTCGAACGCCGCATCCAACAGTTCCGGGGGCGGCACGTGATAGACGCGCACGGCGTTGGCGCCTAAAGCGCCAATTCGTCGGAAGTCCGATTCGATCTGCTTCGGCTCGGGCAAGAACCGTCCAGCCCGATTCGGCGCGAACGGGCCATACGTAAACCCCTTGAGATACCAGGGTTGGTTCCCATGCCTGAACAACTTGCCTTGAATACGAACCCGGTGCTCGCCGCCCAGGTCTCCCGCCACCGAACTCACATGGTCGAGCGCCACGGCCGCCAGCCGCTCCCCCGGCTGAGACTCGATTACGGAAATGTCGGGTCGTCGACTCATGAGGAGAGGTAGAACACAAACCCCAGGAAATTGATGATTGTCGACTGATCAGCGGACCAACGGTTACGCCCACCGGAACGGGTCGGTTCGCGCGAGTCCGCCCCTCCGCGCATGAGACTCACTATGCGTCAAACTTCGGTTTTAATGCACCCCAATGAGAAACTCGTGAGAAACGCGCCACCCCGCGGCGCACGGCTCCAAAACCGATCGGGGGCTGGGCAAGGCCCGCGAGCAGGCCGCGGGGACACCGGCGCGTAGGACGTCATCGCGGCCCCGTTCTAGAGCGA
>DATHXE010000172.1:0-12738 GCA_035459845.1 Tepidisphaeraceae bacterium
GGATTGATCGGCGTGCCGCGGCCCTGAAGGATGGGGAGTGACGATGACACGACGAAGGCGAGGGTAGGCCGATGTTCGGAATCGTTCAAGGCGCGACTCGCGAGGATTAGTCACCGTTGAACAGACTGGTGCGATGCGATCGCGTGCTTCGCCTTGCCGCTTCCGTTAAAGCGCTGTTGTGTAATCCCGCGCCTGACGAGAGGATGCCCGATTCGGGCGCACGTTCGCGCCCGCGGTCCCGCGACGAGTCGCTGGGCTCCCTTTTTCCACCCGTTTCGCCCCGGAGTATTCGCGCCATGCAGGTCGCCAAGAACAAAGTCGTCTCGATGGATTACACGCTCCGCGGCCCGGACGGGCAGGTGATCGACACGTCCGAGGGCAAGGCCCCCCTGCCCTACCTGCACGGCGCGTCCAACATCATCCCGGGGCTCGAGCGGGAGCTCGAGGGCAAGGCCGTCGGCGACAACGTGAAGGTGACCGTCCCCGCCAGGGACGGGTACGGCGAGCGCGACCCGCAGATGGTGCAGGCCGTCCCGCGGTCGAACTTCCAGGGCGCCCCGGCGATCCAGCCCGGGATGCAGTTCCAGGCCAAGACGCCCCAGGGCGCTCGGATCGTCACCGTCGTCGCCGTCGACGACCAAAACGTGACCGTGGACGCCAACCACCCGCTGGCCGGCGTGGAATTGTCGTTCGACGTCACCATTCGTGACGTCCGCGACGCGACGACCGAGGAGATCCAGCACGGCCACGTCCACGGCGAGGGCGGGCATCATCACTGATGCGTCAGTGCTGGTCGCTAGTTGTTGGTTGATCCGTTTAGCCGCGACCCGTAGGGCAAGCGTCAGCGCCGCCCGCAGGGGAGCGCGTCGAGCGACGAGCGCTCGACAACGCCGTCCGACCGCGCGCGTATCCCGCATAAGCACGACCGTTTTCATCCGTTCCCAAAGGAGCCTCGCCCATGTCCGACCGCCGTCGCATCGCCGCGTTCCTCGCGGCCGCCCTGTTCGTCGCCCCCGTCGCGTTCGCCGCCGACGCCCCGCCCGCCGTCAAGCCGGCCGACCCCGTCAAGCCCGCCGCCCCCAAGCCGCCCGCGCCGAAGGAGTCGGCGACCGAGCCCAAGCCGCGCCCGGGCAACTGGACCCAGCGCCACGAGAAGTACCTCGCCGAGGCCAAGGAGAAGGCCGGCAAGGTCGACCTCCTCTTCGTCGGCGACTCGATCACCGACGGCTGGCACGGGCAGAAGCAGCTTTGGGAATCGGCCTGGGGCAAGTTCAAGCCGCACAACATCGGGATCGGCGGCGACCGCACCCAGCACGTCATCTGGCGCCTCCAGCAGGGCGAGGTCGTCGGCATCAAGCCCAAGCTCACCGTCCTGATGATCGGCACCAACAACCTCGGCGGGAACACCAACGAGGAGATCGTCGCCGGCATCACCGGGTGCGTCGCCGAGATCAAGAAGCAGATGCCCGAGACCAAGGTGCTGCTGCTGGGCGTGTTCCCCCGCAGCCCCAAGCCGACCGACGCCGCCCGCCCGCGGATCAAGGCGATCAACGCCGAGATTGCCAAGCTCGACGACGGCGGGAAGACCGTCAAGTACCTCGACATCGGCGACAAGTTCCTCGACGCCGAGGGCAACCTGACCAAGGAGGTCATGCCCGACGCCCTGCACCCCAACGCCAAGGGCTACAAGATCTGGGCCGACGCGATCACCCCGACCGTCGAAGAAATGCTCAAGTGACTCCGGCGAGCCCGCTTCAGCGGGCGGGTCGCGAAGCGAGTCAGAGTCAGAGTCAGAAGACGACAGGAGACGGGAGCGCTAACAAGCGCTCCCGTCTTCATTTTCTCGCGCACTAAGTCACTCCGGCGCCGTACCGTTGTCCCCCTCGTCCGCCCCGAGCTCTTCGATCCGCTGCTCGAGCTGCTTGATCCGTTGGACGAGCTCGGGAAGCTGCATGAAGTTGAGGTACACCTTGCGCGCGTGGGCCGCGTCCATCGCGGGGACGCCGATGACCGTCGTCTGGTCCTGGATGTTGTTCATGACGCCCGCCTGCCCGGCGATCGTGACGTTGTCGCCGACCTTCAGGTGACCGGCGACGCCCGCCTGCCCGCCGAGCGTCGCGTGGTGCCCGATCGTCGCGCTGCCGGCGACGCCGATCAGCCCGACGAACAGCCCGTGCGCCCCGATCTTCGTCCCGTGCCCGATGTTGATCAGGTCGCCGAACTTGGTCCCCCGGCCGATCACGGTGCTGCCCATCGTCGCCCGCTGGATCGCGCAATTCGCCCCGATCTCCACGTCGTCCTCCAGGACCACGTTCCCGGTCTGGGGGATCTTGGTGTGTACCGCCACGGGCGTCCCGTCCGCCTGGGCGACCGGGTGGGTCGCGTACCCGAACCCGTCCATCCCGATCGCCGCCCCGGCGTGCACCGTCACGCGGTCCCCGAGGACACAATCGTCGTAAATCACCGCGTTGGGATACAAGATGCAATCGCGGCCCACCTTCGCCCGCGGGCCGACGAACACGCCGGGGTACACGATCGTGTTCTCACCCACGGTCGCGGTCGGGTCGACGTGGGCCGCCGGGTGGATGCCGGCGTGCGGGTGCTTGCGGTACCCGTGCAGGATCACCAGGGCCTGGGTGAACGCGTAGTACGGGTCCTTGGCCCGCAGGAGCGTGACGCGCTCGGACGTCACGTTGAGCCCCGCGACGACCGCGCCGGCATTGGTCGTCTCGAGCTGCCGCACGTACCGCGGGTTTGCGAGAAACGACAGTTGGCCCGCGCCGGCGCCCTCGAGCGTGCCGCACGCGGTCACCTCACGCCCCGGGTCCCCGACCACCGTCGCCCCGATCCGCTCGGCCAGTTCGCTCACTTTCATACGGGGTAGATTAGGGGAAACACCCGCGGATGGGAATCCGGCGGATGCGCACCCCCGTCGATAACGATCACGCCACCTTCGGCCGGTTCGCGACTTCCATCGACACGATGTGTTCGACGTCGAGGACGATTTCCCGATCGTCCTCGGTCACCAGGTAGACCAGGCGTCCGCCGCGCGAGCGCATCAGGAAGTCCGGGTGGTCGACCGTGTAACACCGGCCGTCGGAAACGCGGATGTCGAACGGCTGGAACGGCTGACGGTGAAGGTAATCGCGGATCTTTTCGTCGGTCATGCGGCTCCTCTTTGTCACTCGAATCATAGCATGGCGGAGCAACTCCTGCTGACGATTCTGTATCACGACAGCGCGACGTCTCGCCCGCGGTAAAACATTACAACCCTGGAGGACCATGAGGCTCATCGCGCTCGTTCTACTGCTCACCGCCGTCGCCCGCCCCGCCGCCGCCGACGCGCCGCCCAACATTCTCCTGATCATCTCCGACGACCACGCCTGGACCGACTACTCGTTCATGGGCCACAAAACGGTCCAGACCCCCGCGATCGACAAGCTCGCGAGCCAATCCCTCGCCTTTCCGCGCGGGTACGTCCCGTCGTCGCTCTGCTGCCCGAGCCTCGCGTCGATCGTCACCGGGCTGTACCCGCACCAGCACAAGGTCACGTCCAACGACCCGCCCAAGCCGGCGAACGTGAAGCCCGCCGACTTCCAGAAGTCCGACGCGTTCAAGGCCGGGCGCGAGGTCATGGCCAAGCACCTCGAGGCGGTGCCCACGTTGCCCCGCGTGCTCAAGGAGAAGGGCTACCTCTCGCTCCAGACGGGCAAGTGGTGGCAGGGCCATTACTCGCGCGGCGGGTTCACGCACGGGATGACCCAGGGCAAGCGGCACGGCGACGAGGGCCTCGACATCGGTCGCAAGACGCTCGACCCGATCTACGCGTTCACCGACGACGCGCGGAAGCAGGGCAAGCCGTGGCTCGTGTGGTACGCCCCGCTGATGCCGCACGACCCGCACACGCCGCCCGCCGAGTTGCTCGAGAAGTACAAGGCGAAGACCGAGTCGATCCACGTCGCGCGCTATTACGCGATGGTCGAGTGGTTCGACCAGACGGTGGGCGCGCTGATGGCGCACCTCGACAAGACCGGCCAGGCGGACAACACGATCGTCGTGTACCTCGCCGACAACGGGTGGGTCCAGTCGCCCGACAACCCCCGCTACGCCCCGCGGTCGAAGCAGAGCCAGTACGACGGCGGCCTGCGCACGCCGCTGCTCGTCCGCTGGCCCGCCAAGGTCAAGCCGCGCACGAGCGACCGTCTGGCGACGTCGCTCGACATCGCGCCGACACTGCTGGCGGCGGCGGGGCTCAAGGCGACGGCGGACATGCCCGGCGTGAACCTGCTTGACGACGCCGCCGTCAACGCCCGCACGACGATCTTCGGCGAGGTGTTCACCCACAACGCGGTCGATTTGAACGTGCCGGCGAGCAGTTTGCGGTTCCGGTGGATCATCGACGGCGACCTGAAGCTGATCGTCCCGCATAAGGCCAACGAGCCGACGGGCGCGGTGGAGTTGTACGACGTGGCAAAGGACCCGGACGAACGGGAGAACCAAGCGGCGAACGGCGCCGCGGCCGTCGGACGGTTGCGAGGGAAGCTGGACGAGTGGTGGAAGCCGTAAGTGCGCGAACGGTTGTTCGCGAGATCGCAGCCCCACAGGGGCGACCGGATTGTAGCCACGGGTGGAGACGGACCGGCCCATCGGGCCGGCGTAACCCGTGGTCCGTGCGCCGACACCGAGAATGCCGCCCCGGAGGGGCGGAGGAAGCGCGGTCGACTAGGAGCAGACCCTGAGTGCCCATCCTCCCTCCGCCCCTCCGGGGCGGTCGCAAGAGAGGGGATGCCAAGTCTCCGCTGTTCCACGGGTTCCGCCGGCCCTTACAGGGCCGCGCCGGCTCCACCCGTGACTACAACCCTGCGCCCCTCCGGGGCGGCCCCCCCTGCGTCACGCGCCCTCACCTGAAGTTATTGAACTGCAGCGGGATCCCCATCGGGTTCGCCTTCACGTACGCGATCACCGCCTGCAAATCGTCCTTCTTCGCCCCGCTCACCCGCAGCGCCTCGCCCTGGATGCTCGCGTTCACCTTCAGCTTCAGGTCCTTGATCGCCTTCTGGATCTTCTTGGCGGTCTCCTTGTCGATGCCCTCCTTCAGCTTCACCTTCTGCCGGACCGTCTTGTGCGTCGCCTGCTCGATCTTGGCCTCGGTGTCCATCGCCTTGGGGTCGACGCCGCGCTTGATGAACTTGCCGATGATGACCTGTTTTACGGCGTCGAGTTGCGGCTCGCCGTCGGCGGTCAGGGTCAGTTCCTTGCCCTTGCGGTCGAACTCGACGCCCGCCGCGGTGCCCTTGAAGTCGTACCGGGTGCCGATCTCCTTCTGCGCCTGGGTGATCGCGTTGTCGACTTCCTGGAGGTTGATCTCGGAGACGATGTCGAAGCTGGAGTCGGCCATGACCGAATGATACGCGCCGCCGCCCCGCTGAAAACACCGCGGCGGCGGGTCACACCAGCTTGACCGTGAACCAGTCCGTCCAATCCGCCGACCTTAGGAATCGCTGGGCCGGCGACGGGTCGATGTCCAGGCTCGCCCGGAGTGTGCCCGACGCGAACAGCGGCCCGGCCTTCCCCGGCCCGGCGGCCAGGAATCGGATGTCGTCCGTAGCGTCGCCGTCGAACTGCCACGCCGTCACCAGCGTCCCGTTCGCCTGGTACTTGGCAATGAAACCGTCTTGGTCGTTGTCGCTTCGGAACCGGAACGTGGAGCTGAAGCGGGTCAGGCCGATGAACGTGCCGCCGGCGTAGATGTAGCCCTGCGCGTCGACGGCGACCGACGACGCCGAGTCCTCGCCACTCGCCTCGGCGTCGGCCCCGACCTGATTGGCGAACACGAGCTTGCCCGTCCGCGCGTACTTGGCCGCGAACCCGTCGCGGCCGGCGCCGGCGGTGCCGAGGTTGAAGATGCGCGAGCTGAAGTTGAAGTCGATCACGCCCTCGAACGACCCGACGGCGACGACGTTCCCGGCCGCGTCGGTCGCCAGGTCCGTGAGCCTCGGGTTGTTGCCGTTGAGGTTCGGCCCGGGGAACTTGAGCCCGCCGACGAACTGGAACGTGCCGGCGGTGTCGTAGGAGGCGAGGAAGGCCGTGACCCCGGTGAGCTGGTCGTTGGTGGTCGCCGCGTCGCGGTCGAAGTCGGCCTTTTCGGTGCCGACGGCGACGACCCCGCCGACGTACGCCTGCCCGTCGGCGGTGACCGCCAGCGCCGTCGGCATCGGAGCCGAGACGAAGTTGGCGGCCGGGCGCCACCCGCGGCTCCACGCAAACCGCCCCTTTGCGTTGAACTTCGCCAGGTACCCGGCGCTCTGTTCGTACAAGTCGCCGTCGTGGATGATCGTCCACCCGTAAGACCCGGTGATGTAGACGTTGCCGGCGGCGTCGGAGTCGATGCGGTTGGCGTGGTCGGCCTCCTCGGCGGACGTGCCGCGCGTCGCGAAGCTGAACACGCCGGTCCCCGGGTCGACGCGCCCCCAGAAGCCGTCGGAACTGCCGGAATCGGACGCGAGTGACACGGCCCCGCCGGCGCGCGTGTCCAACACGACGGAGCCGGTGACGTCGCCGACGACCAGGAGGTCGCCGGTGCGGCGGTCGATCGCCACGTCGGCCAGCGTGACCGCGCCGCCCGTCGCCGTCGGCACCAACCGCGCCCAGACCAGCCCCCCGGCCGGCGTGTACTTCGCCAGGAACGCGCGGTTCGCGCCGCCCGGCGTCAGCGTAAACGTCTTGCGCGGCGACGGGTTGAAATCGACGGGCTGGCTGCCGATCGTGCCGGCGACGTACAGGTTGCCGGCCGCGTCGGTCGCCTGGGCGGCGATCGCCTCGGCGCCGCCGTTGGTGCCGATCGCGAAGCCAAACTCGAGCCCGCCGGCGGCGAGGAGTTCGCGGGATTCGAGGTGTTCGATCGCGAACGGGCGCGGCGCGGTCATGTGCGTGATCCAATTCGGTTGGAGAAACCGGTAACGGACGCCGGGGAGGGCGCAGACATTCCTCCGTCAACATCGGATATGCGAGGCGGGGGACGCGCGGCGGCGCGGTGGGATTCGCCAGAAGTCGACATGGGAGAGGGCTGAGTCGGAAAAAAATCCGGCCGAAACGGGGATGCATGGGGTGCCATGCTCAGGCCCGCCGCCACGGACGTCCGACCGCGCCCACCACGTGACCGGCGGGGATGGGCATGCCGAAGGTCGAGCGGCGATCGATGACCCGCATGCCCATCCCCGCCGGCCGCGCGGTTTTGATCACGTGTGGCATTTGGCGGCGGGTCTGACCATGGCACCCCGATCACTGCTCGCTCGCGACTTCGTCGCAAATCCGACTCGGCAGTAATCGGCGTGGGATTCACCATCGCACGCGTTATCGGACCTCGGCGCGAAAATCCGATTGCTCGTTTGCCCGCCCCGCGCGCCAATCGTACATCTCGTGTGTCAGGTGGACGCAATCGAATCGAGCGTCCTGGGTGACGGCGGTTCGATCACCTGACACGACGCTCCCTTCCCACTTCTGGCGATGCCCGCCGCGGACGAATCCGCGGCGGGCATTTTATTTGGTGGAACGTGAAGACGTGACACGTGGCGAAATGACGAATGTCGAAACCCGAAGCTCGAATCAATGACGAAATCTGAATGCCGAATGACGAAACGCAGCGAGGCCTGCCCGTTTCTTCATTCGACCTTCGTCCTTCGGATTTGATTCGAGCTTCGGGTTTCGTCCTTCGACATTCGCCCGCCCTCGGCCCGGTGTCACGTCTCTACCCTGTCGAGCAGCCACACCGCGATCGGGCCGAACACCAGCACCGGCATCCACGCCATCAGGGCGGGCCAGTGCTGGCTCCAGCTCGGGATCAGCGGCGCGCTGCCCGCCATCTGCTGGGCGAGGAAGGTCAGGCCCATGCACGCGCCGGTCAGGAACAGGCACTTGGTCGCCGCGGCGCGCAGCTGCGCCGGCTGGCGCGTCAGCACGCACGGGATCGCGAGCAGGAGCAGGATGATGTTGACCAGCGGCTGGGTGAAGCGGCTGTGCTTGGCCCGCTGGAGCGCCGCGGCGCCGTAGCTCTTGGGGCGGTCCAGCAGCTCCTCGATCCGCGCGGTCGACAGCATCTCGACGTAGTTCCCCTGCTTGTACAGGCTGATCTCGGTCGGGGTGATGCTGCTCTTGTACGCCTTGACGTCCTTGTCGATCGACATCGGCTCGTTCGCGCGTAGCCCGCCGATCCGCGTCCCCTCGGTCAGGGCCCAGTGCTCGGCGGCCGGGTCCCAGTCGGCGCGCTTGGCGATCAGCCGGCTGACCGGGCGCGGCTGGCCGTCGGGGCCGACCTCCTTCTCGATCAGGGTCAGCTCGTACATGATCGGGTTGCCCGGGCCCGACTTGTACCGGGCGACGTTGAGCACGCCGTTCTTGTCGTCCTGCATCGCCGGGATCGCGAAATCCTTCCCGGTCGTCTGCTGCCCGGCCTCCTGCCGGCTGCGCACGAGCTTGGGGATGATCTCGGGGATCAGCAGCTCCTGGTCCGCCAGCATCAGGGCGTTGAGGACGATGCCCGCGATGATGACCGGGAACGCGACGCGCAGGAGCGGGACGCCCGCGGCCATGATCGCGCTGAGCTCGTTGAACCGGCTCAGGCGGATCATCGTGAAGCACGCGGCGACGACCGGGATCATGCCCGAGAGCTGCACGAAGATGTAGAAGATCTGGTAGAGGTAGTAGTCGGCCGCGGCCCGCACGACCAGCATCGCCGACTCGACGCCGCCGAGCTTTTCCCCCGCCTTTTCCTGCACCTGCACCAGCTCGTCGAAGTTGAACACCATGTCCAACGTCACGTACATGCCGATCAGCACGAAGAACGCGATCAGGTAGTTCTTCAGGAACGAGGCGACGACGTAGCGGTCGAGGATCTTCATCGGGAATACAGTCCTGAGTGCTGAGTCCTGAGTCCTGAGCGGTGAATGGCGACCGACGCGCGCCACTCAGGACTCAGCACTCCGGACTCAGGACTTCTGCTCTCTCACTGCCTCTGCAGCCCGCCCAGCAATACCACGCCCAGCGACGCGACGGCGATGTTCCCGCTCCAGATCAGCCCGAGGCCCAGGCCGATCGACTTGGGCGTGGCCTCGCACACGTGCTGCCCGGTGACGACCAGCGTGATGCACAGCAGGGCCGGCACCACGCTGACGGCGAACGCCGACAGAAAGTTTCCGCTCTTGCTGACCATCCCCAGCGCGCACCCGACCATCACGAGGATAAGGCACGACACCGCGAAGCTCGCCCGGGCGTGCATCTCCGACCGGATCATCGCGGTCAGCTTGGTGTACTCCGTCTTGAGCTTCTCGCGCGACTCGCGGTCCACCTTCCGCTCGCCCGCCGGGCCCTTGAGGTAGTGCTCGACGTTGTGGCTCTCGACCTTTCGCAGGTCCGCCGGCATCGGGATGTTGATCGCCCGGCTGTACTTCTCGTGCCGCGTCATCTCGGCGTCCGACTCGATCACCACGTCGTACCCGCGGACCGTGATCAGCAGGCGCGGGTCCGGGTTCTCCGGCGTGTGCTCGAGGACCTCCATCGTGATCCGCACCTGCACGGCCCGGTCGGTCGACCCGCCCTCCCCGCTCCGCTCGACCGTGACTCGCTCCCCCCGGTCCTGCGGGGTCAGCACCAGCTCGCCCGCCCGGGCCTCGGTGGTCAGGTCCCCGCGGACGACCAGTTCCTCGGTCTCGGCGACGAACGGGAACGACTTGTTCGCCGTCAGCCCGGCCGTGATCTGCTCGAAGTACATCTCCCGCTGCTCGTCGGCGATGAACTGCCGCACCAGCCCCTGCAGCCGCTTGCTCTCCTCGGGCTTGGCCAGCAGGTCGCGCAGCTGCACGATGTCCATGAACTTCGTGTTCTCGCGGATCGGGGAGTTGATCGGCACCGGGCCGAACTGGGTGAGCTCGACGAACGACTGGGTCCCGCCGGCCCCGCGGGTGAAGTTGCCCGCGCCCGCCAGCACGACGGTCATCTCGACGTTGTCGTCCTTGGGGACGATGTACGCCGTCGCCTGTCGGGCCATCCACACCTTGGTGGGCACGCGCATCTTCGAGGCCTTGTCGGCCTTGTCGCCTTCCTTCTTGCTCGCCGGGCCCTCGTAATCGGGCACCGGGACGGTCTGGTACGAGAAAACCATCGGGCCGGTCAGGTCGACGGCCTGGGCGTCGGGCGACGGGAGCACGCGCACCGCCGCCGACAGGGCCGTCTCGAACGTCGCCCCCAGCGCGGCCCGGCGGTCTGCCTCGGACGGATCCTTCCCCAGCACGGCCAGCCCGACCGGCACGCGGAACGTCGTCGTCGCGCCCCACGGCCGCTGCACCGTCGCCGACAGTCCCTCGGCGGGCTCGAACTGCCCGTCGGCGGCGAGCTTCGTCAGCCGCCCACGGATGTCCGAATCCCCCTGCACGTAATCGACCACCAGCCCCTCGGCGGTCGACTTGAACGTCAGCCCGACCTCGGCCAGCCGCTTCTCGACGGCCCCGCGCCAGTTGTCGTCCACCGCCACCACCAGCACCGACCCCACGGGCGGCAGCGCCCGGGCCTCCTGGGCGAAGATCGTCGTCTTGCCGTAACTGATTTCGTGAGTTCGAGTTATCTTATTGGCGACGAGGCCCGCAATGTTCGAGTAGATGACCTTCTCGACCTTCAGCGTGAACGTCGGGACCACAAAGCAGAGGAACAGCAGGGAAATCAGGGCAACGATCAGCCCGAGCAGGAACGCCGGGAGCGTCATGACCAGGTGGGATAACCCGCTCGCCCGGCAGGCGGTTAACTCGTTGTCGGCACTGAGCCTTCCATAAACGAAGGTGGTGGCGAAGAGGGCGGCGACCGGGAACGAATAGGTCGTCATCGCCGGGCTGAAATAGGAGAGGATCTTGCCGATCTGCGCGGCATCGAGCCCGTGCTGCGTGAGCGGGCGCAACAGGGCCCCGAACGACATGATCCCGGCGAGCGTCCCGGACGCGAGCAGGAAGATGCGCAGCAGGTCCTTGAGCAGGTACCAGAACAGCGTTTTACTCATCCGCATTCGAACGGGCCACTCTAACCGGGGGGGCTTTGTTTTCCAGTTGGGGCCCCGGGCGGGGGTAATGGGTGTGAGTCGGCATGCTCACTGAAGTGAGCACCCCGCGCCCCCCCCCTCTCTGGGTCTAGTTCGATGCGGTGCGGGCGAACGGGGGTCATTGCTGCTGTTGTTGCTGCTGTTGTTGGTATTCCCCGTCGCGGGTCTGCTGCTGCTGGTGTTCCTGCTGCTGGGAGGCGGCGGTGCGGTCGACGGGCATGCTGTAATTGCCGTAGATGTCGAGCGGAATCGACTCGAGGCGCTCGGCGGCGAGGGCGGCGGGGATTTCTTCGAGCTCTTCCGTGTTGACCGCGACGGAGATCGACTCGACGGCCTTGCCCCGGTAGACGCCCTTGTTCGGCGGGATGTCGCGGTAATCCCGGCCGATGGCGACCTTGACGAAGTTCTGGCCGACGATGCAGCGGTTGGTCGGGTCGAAGCCGACCCAGCCGACGGACGGGAAGAGGAGCTCGCACCACGCGTGCGTCTCGCTGTACCCGCGGTAGCGCTCGCGGTCGGGGTGGATCAGGCCCGAGACGTAGCGGGCAGGGATCTTCAGGGCGCGGGCGACGCCGATCATGAGGTGCGTGAAGTCCTGGCAGACGCCGTAGCGGTGGTCCAGGCACTCGGCGATGCTGCTGGAGGCGGTGGTCATGCCGGTGCGGTAGACGATTCGCTCGTTGATCAGGTCGAGGATGCGCTGGGCGACCACGCCGAGGGACTCGCCGGGCCTGGGGCGGACCTCGGCGGCCATCTGTTGGAGGGCTTCGGAGTCGGAGATCGGGCCGCCAAACTGGAGGAAATCCCACGTGTCGTAGTCGTAGGAGTTCTCGTCCAGCGGGTAGGTGTCGGTCAGGTCTTCGGGGCTGATGCGGAACCGCTGGGTCTCGAGGACGCTCGTGGCGACGATGCGGATCTGGCGGTGGAAGCTATTGACGGTGAAGGCGTGGACCGTGTTGCCGAGCCAGTCGAAATAGCTGGTGACGATCGTGCGGGGGCCGACCGCCAGGGCGAACGAGAGCCGGTGCTGGCCCTCCTCCTGGCGCGGGCACATGCGCAGCTCCATCACCGATTCGGAGATGAGCGCGTCGTAGGAGAGGTCGGTGGTGTGGGTGACTTTCAGGAGCATACGGCGGTTAGCGTATGCGGTTGGTTGGTGGGAAGTGTAGGGGGAATCTGGCCTAGGGGGCAAGGAAAATGAGGGAAAAACGGTGGCCGATAAGGAGCCGCGTTGGGTGCAATGCCCTCGCGAGCCGTCGATCAACGTTGTCGCGGAGCCATGTTATCGGCTCGCGTGGACATGCCCCGGCGGTGTTCGATTCCGAAATCGAGAGCCTCCGGGGCATGCCCACGCCCCGCGACAGCGCCATCTCGCGAATCAAGCCGGTCTGCGCGGTGCGAGGGCATGGCACCCGGCGTGCCGCGCCCGGCGCTACTTCTTCTCCTTGAACTTCTCGACCACGACGAGGGCGTCCTCGGCCTGTTTTTTCAGCTTGGCATCCTTTTCGGCGACCGCGATCACCGCGGTCAGGGACTCCTTGGCGCGGTCGCGGACCTGTTTGTCGCGCTCGGCGGACTTGGTGACGATGCCAATCACGGCTTGGGCGGCTTCAGCGGTGACCGTGGTGTCGGTCAGGTCTTCGGGGCTGATGCGGAAC
>DATHXE010000173.1:0-3122 GCA_035459845.1 Tepidisphaeraceae bacterium
GACGGCGCCATGGCAGCAACACTCGCGTGCGCACGCGCGTTCTCTTCTGGCCGTCGATCGATCGCGCCCGACGCCCTTCGGCGTCTTCGGGGGAACGGCGTCTACGTCGTCCGCCGGGGTCCCCGGCGAACGTACCGTCCCTGCTCGAGGTTTCTGTGCACCCTCCCCGTCACGCGTGGCCTGTCCGTGCAACGCCACCGCGGTTGGCACGACCCACGACCACATGCCCGTCTACCGGGACGTTGGGCCTGGCTCTCGTGTGCCGCGGTCTACGTGTCTGGCTGCCACCGGGCCCGATTCCTGCCGTCGCCATGTTTGCGGCCGGCGCGTCTGGCAAGCCCGTGTCCGGCGGAGAGTGCCGGTCGATATGAACCTCTTCCAACGCCGCATATCCTGCAATCGGTGACAGGCACGAATCCAGTATAATTTGGGGAATTTGAAGGACTTTTTGGTTCGCAGAAAGTTAGCACGTCCCGCCTCCGCGAGACTCCCACGCCAACCCCTGTGGAGTCGGATCGCGACGCCGTCTCGATTCACGGCATATCTGCTACAGTTGATCGATTGCGCGCATCAGCCGCTCGTAATCCTCAACCCCGTTGTACACCTGCGCCGACACCCGCACGTGCCACGCCCCCTGCCAGCACACCAGCGGCGCCTCGACCCCGTGAAGGTGATACAACGCCGACTGATACCCCAGCCCCGCCGCCTCCGACATCCCCGCCAGCGCCCCCGGCAGCCGCACCGTCGCCATCGACCCGAGCATCTCATCCGGCGCGATCGGCCCAACCCCCCACCGCTCGCACAGCGCCGCCCGCGCCCATACCGCCAGCGCCTGATTGTGCGCCCGCGCGCGCGACCACCCCAGCTCTCCCATGAACGCCAGCGCCGCCGGGATCGTCAGCCACGCACTCGCGTCGCGCGTCCCGTGCCACTCGAACTCCTCCGCCAGCGACTTCCCGTAATTGTGACTGACCGCGCACGGGTGCACGCGCCCGTGGCGATCCCCCCGCACCCACAAAAACCCCGACCCGCGCGGCGCACAGCACCACTTGTGCAGGTTCCCCGCGTAATACGTCGCCCCCGTCGCCGGCACGTCCAAATCGACCATCCCCGGCGCGTGCGCGCCGTCGACCAGCAGATCCACCCCCCGCGCCGCGCAAACCGCCGCGATCTCGCGCACCGGAAACACCACCGCCGTCGGCGAGCTCACGTGGTCGACCACCACCAGCCGCGTCCGCCCCGTGATCGCGCCGGCGATCGCCTCGACGATCCGCCCCGCACTCTCGATCGGCGTCGGCACGGCCAACTCGACGTACGCCGCCCCCGTCCGGTCCGCGGTGCACCGCATCGCCATCCGCACCGCGTTGTAAACGTGGCTCGTCGTCAGCAGCTCGTCCCCCGGCCCAAACTCGAGCGACCGCAGCACCGCGTTCACACCCTCGGTCGCATTGGTGACCAGCCCGAAATCCCCCGGCGCCATGCCGAGCAATTCGCCCACGGGCCGCTTGGCCGCCGCCACCAGTTCGGGCCACCGCCGCCCCAGGATCTCCACCGGCTCGGCCTCGAGCCTCACCCGCCACGCCGACTGCGCCTCGAACACCGCGCGCGGCACCGCCCCGTACGACCCGTGGTTAAGAAACGCCACGCCCGGACGGAGCATCCAGCGCGAGCGGAGCTCCGCACCCAGCGGTTCGGGAGGCGACATCGGAGTCTCCGCGCTAGACGGTGGGCGGTGCCCACCCTACAGGTGAATCGCCCGCCCGTCCGCCACGCCCGCCGCCTCCATCACCGCCTCGCTCATCGTCGGGTGCGGGTGCATCGCGTCGATGATCTCCGCCTCTGTCGCCTCGAGCTTCTTCGCCAGCACGAGCTCCGACAGCATCTCCGTCACGTTCTCCCCGATCATGTGCGCGCCGAGCAGCTCGCCGTACTTCGCGTC
Organism: Tepidisphaeraceae bacterium; assembly: GCA_035459845.1. Classification (GTDB taxonomy): domain Bacteria; phylum Planctomycetota; class Phycisphaerae; order Tepidisphaerales; family Tepidisphaeraceae; genus DASPKW01. The sequence goes on from DATHXE010000173.1 coordinate 1,940, forward strand.
GAAGATCAGCTTCACGAACCCGTCGCTCTCGCCCGCCGCCAGTGCCCGGCCGGACGCGCTGAACGGGAACTTCCCGATCTTGATCTCCCGCCCCTGCTCGCGGAGCTTCTTCTCGGTCGTGCCCATGCTCGCTACCTGCGGGTGCGTGTACGTGCAGCCGGGGATCGACTTGTAATCGATGCCGCCGCCCTGCCCGAAGCCGCAAATGTGCTCGACCACGTGCACCGCCTCGTGGTGCGCCACGTGCGCCAGGTCCGGGTGCCGATACCCGGCCATCCCCATGCTCTCGGGCCAGTGCATCGACACACAGTCGCCGATCGCCCACACGTTCTCAAGGTTCGTCTTGTACTCGTGGTCGACCTTCACCCGCCCGCGGTCCAACTCGAGCTTCGCCTCCGGGGCCGCCAGGTCGGTCGTGTTCGCCGTCACGCCCACGGCCACGAGCACCGCGTCCGCCTCCACCTCGCCCGGGTTTTCGCCGCTCAGCGTCAGCTTCACGCCGCCCGCCGTCCTCTCGACCTTGTCCGTCTTGGTCTTGGTGAAGCACTTGATCCCGCGCCGCTCGAACAGCCGCTTGAGCAGGATCGACACGTCCTCGTCCTCGATCGGCAGCAACTGCGGGAGCATCTCGATGATCGTGACCTCGGTGCCGATCGCGTTGTAGAAGTCGGCGAACTCCGCCCCGATCGCCCCGGCCCCGATGATCGCCAGCCGCTTGGGCTGGGCCGGCAGCGTCATCGCGTCGCGGGCGTTGATGACGGCCTTCCCGTCGAACTTGGCGAACGGAAGTTCCGTCGCCCGCGCCCCGACCGCGATCACCACGTGCTCGGCCGTGAATTCCTTCTTCGCCCCGTCCGCCCCGGTCACCTGCACCTTGTGGGCGGCCAAAACCTTGCCCATCCCGATCTCGCTCTTCACCTTGTATTTGTGGAGCAGGCTCCCGATCCCCTTCTGCAACTTGGTCGCGATCGCCCGGCTCCGCCCGATGATCTTGGCGAAGTCGATCTTCAGACCCTCGACCGTCACCCCGTGCTCGGCCGCCCCGTTCCGCAGCCGGCGGATGAACGCCCCGTCCTCCAGCAGCGCCTTGGTCGGAATACAGCCCCAGTTCAGGCAAGTCCCGCCGAGATTCTCCTTCTCGACGCACAGCACCCGCTTGTTCAGCTGCGCCGCGCGAATCGCC
>DATHXE010000174.1:0-13935 GCA_035459845.1 Tepidisphaeraceae bacterium
ATGATCGTCGCCTGGCGGTACGGCAGCCACCGGTTCTCGCTCATCCCGAGCTCCCGCTCGGGCAGGTCCGACGTTTCAAACGTATCGACGCTCCACCCGTCCTCCGACCGGAATCTGAACCCGGGGACGAAATAGATCCCGCCGCGCGCGCAAGCAAGGACCGACGTGCCCGTGCTCGATCCCATCGTCAACGAGTGTCCCCGCCGGTAGCTCCACGCCCACGACGCGCAGGCCGTGATCGCGACGGCGAGCGACAGGGCGCCGATGAGGAGTCGGGCGATACGCAGGGTTCGGCGCACGAGGCGGAGTATACCGCGGCTGCTCACCGCGGGGCGCGCGAATGCGCTTCCGCGGTCGGCGGGCGATCGGACGAGCAACAGGTTCTCACTGCCCCGCCGTCCCGCCGACCTCGTTCTGGACTTCTCCGACGAGGAACCGGCGGAACGCGCCGCCGGATTCGGCGAACGGGACGGCTTTGATCTTCGGGTCCGCGATCGTCCCGCCGATGTTGACCGTGGCGACGTTCCCCTGGAGCGCGGAGAGGAGCTTGTCGACGTCGCCCATGAACGGGAGCTTGAGGTCCTTGAACGGCCGCGCCGACCCGCCGGCCGTGCCGGTCAGGGGGGAGTCGACGCCCTTGAAGACGTCGACGGCGGTGACGGCGGCGTACAGGTCGACGCCGCGGTTGAAATACTTCGATCGGGCGATCTCCAGGCGCGGGCCTTCGAGGCGGGCGATCACGTAGCCCTTGCCCGCGGGGGCCTTGTTGCCCCCCTGAAGGCTGAGCAGGTTGTACAGCGCCGTGACGGCGTCGATGTTGACCAGGTCGGAGTCGGCCACGCGCAGTTGGACGTCGCCCGAGGCGGTGCGGCGGCCGGCGTCGGTAAACGGGTTGCCGGCCGCGACGATCGTCCCCGACAGCCGCCCGGGCATCGGCTCGTGCGCCTGCCCGGGCTTGCGGGCGGCCTTGACGATCTGGTCGATGTCGAGCTTGTCGAGCCCGAGGTTGACGTGGATGAACGGGGTCGGGTCGCTCTTGTACCAGGTCAGGCGCGTCCACCCGTTGAGTTGGCCGCCGGCCACGTGCCAGTTCAGCTTGTCGAGCACGGCCCGGTTCGTGTCGAGGTAGGCGAGGAACGACAGATCGCCGAAGGACAGGTCGCGAAGCCCGCCGTCCTGAACCTTGATCTCGCCCCGGGCGGCAAAGGGCCCGGCAGGTCGCGTCTTCGGGTCGGAGGGGGAAAACGTGATCGCCCCGGAGAACACGCCGCGCAAGCCCTCGGCGATCGGGTAGAGCTGGGTCAGGCGGGTGGCGTTGATGTTGTCGAACGCGATGCGCCCGCGCGACTGGAAGGGCGAATCGAGGTAATAGTAGCCCTCGCCGCTGATCGGCCCGCCCAGCACGTCGCCGGTGAGCGTCTTGAGGTCGATGCGCCGCTTGGCGAGCTCGGCGGCGGCGCGAATCGTGCCGACGGTCTGGTCCTTGAGCGCGAACGTCGCCTGCACCGAGACCGGGCCGGTGGCGGACAGGTTCTTCAGGTCGATGCTGACTTCCGACTGGGCCCAGACGAGCGCCGAGGTGGTCTGCCTGGTCTCGTTGTCCTTGACGTACAGCGGCCACGAGGCGACGGCGGCCTGGAGCTGCAGGCGGCGCGGATCGCGGATCGGGAATGACAGCTCGGCGTCGGCGATGCCCTCGACGTCGGTCCGGTCGCCCTTGTAGCGGGCACGGATGTCGTGGAACCGCAGCACGCCCTTCTCGCCCGTCACCCGGCCCTCGACCGAGTCGGCGATCGGCAGGAGTTGGCCGCCTTCTTCGTCCGGCGGGAGCTTGTCGGCGGCGGCGGGCTTCGTGGCCGGTTCGGGCGTGGTCGTGAGCGGCACGTCCGGCGTCGGGGCCGGCTTGGGGGCGGCGCGAACGTCGGCGGACGAAGCGGTCGCGACGAACGACGCGGGGACCGCGCGGTCTGGACCGGCCGGCTTGACGTCCTCCGGCGTCACACGGTTCGCGTTCGTGATCGCGACGGTGGATGCGGGCGGCGCGCCGGGACCCTGCAAGGCGTTTTCCGTGACGACGGTCGCGGGCCGAGTGGTGGGCGGCGGCGTGTAGTGCCCGAGCTTGTCGACCCGGTACGTGCCGGCGACCGTCATGCGGTCGGGGTCGAATTCCGGCAGGTAGATCTTCCATTGCCCGTTCATCGACCCGCGGAGGTTGGGCGGGGGGGCAACGAACCGGTCGACGTTGGCCAGCGACAGGTGCTTGAGCGACGCGACGAGCGTGAGGGCCTTGTCGGCGAACGAGTAGGTCGTGTCGAGCGTCCACGTGCCGGCGAGCAGTTCGAGCCGGGTCGAACCGAGTTGGACGCGGTTTTCGTCGGCCTTGCCGGAAACCTGGACGGCGACGTCGCCGAGCGGGTGGCCCTTGACGGAGAAGTCGCGCGTGTAGAGGACGCCCTTGATGTCCAGGTCGAGCGGGTGGAGGTGCTTGGTCAGGTGGAGCTCGGACTGGAGCCGGCCGGCGACGCGGACGTCGCGCTCGGGGTCCTTGTCGACCTCGTGGAACGTGTAGTCGAGGGGCGGGTACCACGCGAACACGTGGAGCTGGGCGGGGACGCCCTTCTCGCCGTAGTGCACGCCGCCGCGGGCCCAGACCTGATATCCGCCGGCCTTCATGAAGAACTGCTTGAGCGTGGCGCGGGCGGTGCGCGCGTCGCCGTACGCGTCGAGTTGCCAGTCGGCGACGGCGGGCTTCTTCGCGTCCGACGCCGGCGGGGCGACGACGCCGGCGCTGGCAAACGCCGCGTCCGCGGGTTTGGCGGGCGCCGCGCCCGGGGCGGGCCAGTTGTCGCCGGTCACGTAGGCGAACCACTGGCCGGTCTTGAGGGCGTACTGCCCGGTCCCGCGGAGCGTGCCGCGCTGGAACGGGCCGTAGAGCGAGCCGGCCGGGAGGTCGAGCGAGTCGAGCGTCACCAAGTCGCCGCGCGTCGACAGGGCGACGGTCAGGTTCGACAGGTCGAAGGTCTGCTTCTGTTCGCCCTCGACTTGCGCGTAGTTGAGCTTAGGGGCCTTGAGCGTCCAGTCGATGTCCTGCCAGGAGCGGCCCGCGCCGTCGAGGCGGAGGGAGGTCGACCAGCTGTCTTCGCCCCGCGTGCCGGTCGACGTGAGGGTCACGTCGATCAAAGGCTGCCCGGGCCACGGCTGGCGGACGGACGCGGTCATCGTGCCCGAGTGGGTGGTGCCGGCGGGGAAGACGAGTTGGTTCCAAGTCGTCTCGATTTTGCCCGCGCCGGCGATCAGCGAGTACGACCCGCTGGCGCGGACCTCGCCGCCCGCGAACGCGAGTTGCAGGCCCGTGACGGTCGCGGCCCCGCGCGCCAGCGTGATCGCGCCGGCATTCGCTCGCGCGGGAGGGAAGGGGGCGTTGCCGCCGGCATCCTTCGGCGGCGTCACGACCAGCCCGGCGGGCGTGATCGTCGCGAACGCGTCATTCTCGCCACCCGTCGTCACGTTGAGCGCGCCTGTCGCGGTGTACCCCGCGGCGTGGAAGTTTCGGAGGTCCAGCCGACCGGTCAGCCCGTCGGCGGCGCGGCCGTTCCACCGCCCGTCGAGCACGAGTGTGTCGAGCGCGGCGGGATCAGCGACGAGCGGACGGAGCAGCGTGCCAAGCTTTGCAAGCTTGACGTCGACCTGGTGCTGCCATTCTCCGCCGGGCGCGAGTTCGCCCGTGAGCGTGACGTGATTGGGGATCGACACGTCGTACCGCCAGACGAGGGGGCCGTCGGGGTCGCCCTTGATGGCGAGCGACTTGATGGTCGCCTGGCCGCCACTGAGATCGACGATGCGGACCGTCGCGTCGTTGACGCGGATCGCGGGCAGCGTCGGGATGCCGGACGGCTGGGGCTTGCCCTCGGCCGCCAGCGACTCGGGCTGCTTCCCGCCGCCGGCCCGGCGGACCAGCTCCGCGACCTCGGCGACGTTCCACCGGCGGTCAGCGCCTTGCCTGACGAGCAGGTTCGGGCGATCGATCGTGACGGCCGTGACCGTCAGCGGCCGGCCGACGATCAGGGCCAGGAGCGACGTGTGCTCGACCTTGAGCGACTGGGCCTCGAGGAACGATTCGTGCGACAGCGGCAGCGACGCGCGAACGCCCTCGAGCGACGTCTGGCCCGACCAGCCGGTCGAAAATTCGTCGGCTTCGATGCGGAGTTGCAACTTCTGCTGGATCGCCGCCAGCACCCAGTTGCGCGGCAGGTTCGTCCAGAGGATGATCTGGACCGCGACCAGGAAAAGCAGAACCAGGACGGCGGCCCCGACGAGGATGCGCAGAATCCAACGCTTCACTGTAGAGCCGGGGAGCAAATCGGGGGCCATCGCGACAAATACGGCTGAGGCGGCCTCCGAGGGTATCCATTCCGCGCAGGTGTGTCACACAAGCGGCCCCGACTTGACAATCGGGCCGGGCTGACGTTTTCTAGCCCTCGCGTGCGCAAGGTCGTCGCAATCCTCGTGCTGTCGTGGTTCGCCCTGCAGGGGGCGGGCGTCCTCCGCCTGTTGCACGATTGGCAGCACGCCGTCGAAGACGCGCGCTTGACCGCTACGGCCGGCACTGGGGGCCACGGTCACCGGCACGGCAATCACTATCACGTTCACGACCCTGACCCGTGGGACGAGGGCACACCCGCCGAGCCGGCCAAGGCGCCCGCTCCGTCGCCGGTGCATGATGATTCGAATTGCGTCATCCACCTGCAACTGAACGCGCCGATCACGGGGGCGGCGTGGATGCCGGTGCTGATCGCGCTGGGGGTACTCGTCGCCTTCCTGACGATGCTCGCGCCGATGTGCGGGAGCCGCTGGCCGGCGATGCGCCTGGCGTGCCGAGGACCGCCGGTGGGGTAGCGGGGATTCGCGACGTGCGGTTGGAATCGGGTTTGATTCCCGCTCACGCCGACTCCTGCGGAGTCGGATTCGCGACGAAGTCGCGAGGCTTTCTTATCGCGTGTCAGGTCCAGCTCGGATCCGGATGGGATCGTGCGCCCCGGTCACAGGGCCACTGAAGCGGCCCTGCCGTCGTGAGACGACGCGCGACTTAAAACCTGATCCGCGCGACCTTCACTTCCGTTCCGCCCCGCGTGCCTCGTGCGCGCGACGCCGGCGCGCCATCAATCGGGGGCTGCTAACAGTCAATCAGGACTTCATCCATGCGCATCGCATCGCTCCGTACCGGGATCCTTTCGGTACTCGTCCTCTCTGCATCAACGACCCTCGCCGCCGACCCCGACCCCGCCCGCCTCGATGCCCTCGAGCGGCGGATGGCGGACATGGAACGCCGACACCGCGAGGAAATGGCCGCCCGCGACCGCGAGATCGCGGCGCTGCGGGCGCTCCTCCAACCCGATCCGCCCGCCGCACCCAGGCCGGAATTCCCACCGGCCAGTCGCCCGGCGACCGCGCCCGCCGCTGACAAGCACGACCACCACGACCACTCCCACGCCGGCCACCGTCACGGCCGTGACCCCGACCCGTGGGACCTGGAGGACGACGAGCCCGCGAAGAAGAAGAACGGCTGGAACTTCGACCCGGAGATCACCGTCACCGGCATCTTCCAGGGCAACGTCTCGACGGCCAATGAAAACCCGGCCCGCAACCGCTGGGACACCGGGCTGGTCGAATTCGCCCTCCGCGCGCCCGTCGCCCCGATGGCTGACGCGGTGCTGATCGTCCCGGTCGTCCGCGAGGTGCACGAGGGGCTGATCTTCGACTCGACAGACGAATCCGAAGGCGTCGAGACGAACATCGAGATTGAAGAGGCCTACCTTTACCTCCACGACTTCGGCGTCCCGAACCTGACCGCCAAGCTCGGGCGGTTTCACCTCGCGTTCGGGCGGCAGAACCTCTACCACATCCACGAGTGGCCGACGATCACCGCCCCGCTGGTCGGTCGATCGTTTCTGTCGCACGAAGCCTTGAGCGATAGCGGCGTGTCAATCGGGTACGCGATCCCGGCGGGCGCGAACCGCTTCGAACTGACCGCCGAGATCATCACTGGCGAGGGCGGCGGCGAGGAGGCCCCGGTCCTCAACAACACCGCCAACATCGACGTCCCGGCGTTCAACCTGCACGGCGCGTGGAAGCGCCAGTTCGGCGCGTGGAATCTCGAAGCCGGCACGTCCTGGCTCACCGCCAAGCGGAACGACGACAACCGCCAGAACGTCAACCTGTTCGGCCTCGACTTCACCGCGACCCGGAAGGGCGGCAAAGACCGCGTCGGCGACACGCTGATCCGCGCCGAGGCGATCTTCGGCCACATCGACACGTCCCGCGACGAAACCCAGCACGCATGGGGCGCCTACCTGCTCGTCCAGCAACAACTCACGAAGGAGTGGCTGGCGGGCCTGCGCCTGGACTGGACCGAGGACGCGACCGACGACCGCCGGGCGGTCTGGGCCCTCTCGCCCCACGTGATGTGGCAGCCGAGCGACGGCCTGCGGTTCCGCCTCGAATACCAGCACGTCAACGGCGACGCCCCGGACGAGCACACGCTCTGGTTCCAGGCGATCTTCAGCGTCGGCGGCCACCACGGGCACGACCACTGACGTGTTGCGAAGCCGTTGGGAAAGTCCGCGCGACCGGCGGCTTCCGCCGGCGGCTATGAAGGATGATCCGAAAGTGATCCCCGCTCCCGGCCGGCCCGGCCTCACCCCCGCCCCGCTTCAGGCCGATGAAGCGGACGAGGGCCAGCAGGCGCCGGCCGGCCGGCGGTCCGATAGTCCGTTTGAACCCGGCGGCTCGATCTGGCACAATGTCCGGCCCCGTCCGGGCAGTTCGGTTCACGTGAGCGGGGCACGGCCGCCGCGCGCGAGGGCAATCTCGCGCGGCAGGTCCGGCCCCCGGGCGCCAGGCAAGTCCACTGATGCTGCTGCAAACCAATAGCTACGTCGTCCCCAAGGAAAAGCGCGCCGAGCACGCCCGGATCATGCGCCGGTTCCGGCAGATCATGAACCGGATCGGGTGCGACGAGTTCGAGGTCTACGAGCAGGCCGGCACCAACTGGGGCACGTCGAACCAGGCGCAGCCGACCAACCGGTTCGTGCAGATCATGAAGTTCCGCGACCGCAAGCACCAGCTCGCGGTGCAGGCCGCCGAGCGAACCGACGCGGGGGCCCAACAGGTCATCGCCGAGTTCTGCGAGTTGGTGAACTTTCCGTACCAGCAGGAGCGCGGGCTGTTCGTGGTCGGGTTCTACACGAGCGCGACCCCGGTCGCGCCCGTGCGAAAGGGCCCCGGCGTCGAGCAGGCGCACGATGACACGAGCACCGCTGCGGCCACCGGCGCCGCGGCCGCGATTTTCGCTGCGACGCAGGACGAAGTCGACGCCGCCGCGACCGAGGAATCCGCCGAATCCGAGTTCGACGAGCAATTGCCTGCCGAGGACGAACCGCTCGATGCGGCGTCCGACGAAGCCGACGCCGCATCGGACCTCGCGGAAGCCCCGGTCGACGAGCAAGGCGACGATGAGGATCGCGGCGAGCAGGGGGGCTTCGTCGACGAAACGCTCGACGGGCCCATGCCGACCATGCGGATCGCCGGCAGCGACGACGACGCGACCGAGGAGGTCGTCGCCGAAGCCGACACGACGGACGAAACGGTTTGCGATGAGAATACCGTCGAAGGCGAAGTGATCGAAGCCGAACTGGAGTTGCCTGCCCATGCCGAGGCCCCCATCACCCACGCGCCGGAGCGGAGCGAAGCCGACACCGCGCTCGAACTCGAGCCCGCCGGCGAGTCGGAAGGCCCATTCGAAGAACTCGACCTGACCAGCGAGGGCGAGGCCGCCGACCTTTCCCACCTGCCCGCCGCCCAGACCAACGGCGAACCCGATCTCGGCGCCCACGACCCGGACGCCGAAGTCCCCGAACTCAACTTCGACGACGACCTGACGCTCGATTTGGCGTCCCGCCTGGACGAGGAGCGCGATTCGCTGCTGTCCGATAACTCGCCCGAGCACCCGTCTTCCGCCAATGGCCATCCCGGCGATAAGCCGTGATTCTTACATCGCTTAGCCGCAGCAAACCCACCATCCCCTGTTCAGGCCGGTCGGTCGCACGCGTCTTCAAAGGCGACGGGGCGTTTATAATAGCTAACATTGCCGCCCCGCGGGCATCTTATAAGCCGTGCGGTTGACCGATGAGTCCCGCGTCGAAGCTCGCCGTGCCCTGGTCGATTTGCCCCTCAACGGAGGATCTGTCGTGTTCAAAGTCTTCAAGTATTTGTTCCTGTTCGCGTTCATCTTTGGCGGGTGGGCGCTGGCGTCGCTCTCGCTGCACGTCGTCCGCACGCCGGTCCCCGCCGACAAGCCCTCGTGGCTGCCGGTCTGGGTCGAGCTCGTGCCCAAGTCGCACATGACGTTCAGCCAGACGTGGGTCGACGCGACCAAGTGGACGGCCAACGATTTGGCCGTCAACGCCGACATCGCCGCCCGCCTCTACCCGGCGACGCGCGACGGCGTGGTCAAGACCGCCACGGCCCGTGGGATCGCGGTCGGCGGTGACATCAAGATCAACCCGTCGCTCCTGCCCTCGCTCCCCGTGAGCGTCGACGACGAGCCGGCCAAGCCCAAGCAGCCGAGCATCTTCGACTTCAAGAAGTAACTCGCGCGTCAGCGTGTGTGTATGTGTGTGTCCAAACGACCGGGCGGGACTCGCGTGCCAATGCGCGAGTCCCGCCCGCGTTCGTTGAATGCCGCTTACGGCTTAGCGGCTGCCTTGCAACATTCGCGCGCTATAATCGTGCATGCCCATCCACCCCGCGACGCGCATCGGCCACGTCCACCTGAAGGTCGCCGACCTCGACCGCGCGCTGGCCTTCTACCGCGACGTGCTCGGCTTCCAAGTCACCCAGCGCTACGGCACGCAGGCGGTCTTCCTGTCGGCAGGGGGCTACCACCACCACATCGGCCTGAACACGTGGGAATCGCGCGGCGGCCCCGCCCCGGCCCCCGGCACGACCGGCTTGTACCACGTCGCGATCCTCTACCCCACGCGGGCGGAACTCGCCGACGCCCTGCGCCGGCTGATGGCCGCCAACATCCCGCTGGACGGCGCCGCGGACCACGGCGTCAGCGAGGCCCTGTATCTCCGAGACCCGGATGGGAATGGTGTTGAACTCTACTGGGATCGCCCCGAAGCGGAGTGGCCGCGCACGCCGACGGGCGAACTGGCGATGTTTACGCGCGAACTGAATCTGGACGCGTTGCTTGCCGAGCAGGCGTAAGAGTGCGAGGTTCAGATCCGAACAAGCCGGGGCAGCGCGTACGGGCTTCGCCCGAAGCGCCGCGCCGGATCCGCTCTCCACAAACTAAGATGCGCGCTAATCCAAAACGAACGGGACGGCGCGCGTGCGCCGTCCCGCAAGAGATTCGATGTGTGTATCGCTGGATCCCGTGCGGCGACTACGCCGCCGGCAGCATGTCGAACTCGACCGCCACGCGGAAGCCGAACGTGCTCGCGTCGCACCGGATGACCCGGCCGTACGCGTCCCACCCGCGGTTGATCCCCTGGGGCGGGAAGAACACGGTCACGCGCTCGCCCGCCGCCATCGGCGTATCGCACAGGGCCGACAGGCCGCCCAGCGACAGGTCGCGCAGCGACATGCTCACGTGCGGCTGTTTGCATGCGGTCAGCGTGTTGTCGAGGCGCTTTCCCTCGATCCGGGCGTGGCATTCCTTGCGGGGGAACACGCGGCGGTCGGACGGCTTGGCGGCCGTGAACCGGTTCGGCATCTTCAACAGTGCGACCATGGCTTCTGGCTCCCGCGCGCCGGATCGCGGCGCGTCTGGCTCGGTCGTCCGAGACCCTTGGGCTTGTTTTGACCGATGCGCTTCCGTCGCCTCGGCCGCACGGGGTGCGATCGGCCTCGATGTGTGTGGCGAGCGTGCGGGACGCAATCCGCGCTCGTCGCCTGACAGGCCGCCGTCCGTGCGGTATGTTCATCGGCGCAAGACGGGCAAAGAATTACTCCTTTGACGGGCAACCCTTGGCCATGACCCCTTCCGGTGAGACCCCCCGCGGATTCGTTCATCTCGTCGGCGCGGGTCCGGGAGACCCGGGCCTGCTGACCGTGCGCGGGGCGAGATTATTGGAGCGGGCCGACGTGGTCATTTATGACTACCTCTCGAACCCGCGCCTGCTGAGTTATTGCCCCCGCGCCGAAATCGTCTACGTCGGCAAGAAGGCCGCCGAGCACACGCTTTCACAGGACCAGATCAACCAGCTCCTGGTCGATACCGCCAAGGCCGGAAAGCGCGTCGTCCGCCTCAAGGGGGGCGACCCGTTCGTCTTCGGCCGGGGCGGCGAAGAGTGCGAGTTCCTCGCCCGCCACGGCGTCCCGTTCGACGTGACACCGGGCATCACCGCCGCGATCGGCGCGCCCGCGTACGCCGGCATCCCCGTGACCCACCGCGACTTCAACTCCTCCTTCACGTTCATCACCGGCCACGAGAAGGAGGAGGAGTACAAGGACGCCGCCGCCAAGGCGCGCGGCGACGTCGCCGCCGGCTCGTCCGACCTCGACTGGTCCGTCATCGCCAAGCTCCCGTGCGTCGCGTTCTACATGGGCGTGAAATCGCTCCCGCGGATCTGCGCCAAGCTGGTCGAGAACGGCATGCCCGCCGACATGCCCGCCGCCGCGATCCGGTGGGGCACCACGCCGCAGCAGCGGACCGTCGCCGCGACGGTCGGGACGCTTGCGGAGGAAGTCGCCCGCGTCGGCCTTAAGCCCCCGGCCCTGACGATCATCGGCAAGGTCGTCTCGATGCGGCCCGTGATGAACTGGTTCGAGGCGCGCCCGCTGTTCGGGCAGACGGTCGTCGTCACCCGCACGCGCCAGCAGGCGTCGGACCTGACCGACCGCCTGACCGAGCTCGGGGCCGACGTGATCGAGGCCCCGACGATCGAGCTCGCGCCGGCCGCCGACCAAGCGGCCGTCGACCGCACCCTCGCCGGCGCCGGCGAGTACGACTGGGTCGTCTTTACCAGCGCGAACGGCGTCGAGTTTGCCAAGCGGCGCCTGCTCGAGATCGGCAAGGACGTCCGCGCCTTCGGCCGCGCCCGCTTCGCCGCGATCGGCGACGCGACCGCGGCCGCGATCCGCGAACATTTGGCCATCACGCCCGACCTGAGCCCGCCGCGGTTCGTCGCCGAGGCCTTGGCCGATGAGTTCGCCGCGCGGGGCGAAATCGCCGGAAAGCGATTCCTCCTGCTCCGCGCCGACATCGCCCGCCCGATCCTCGCCGACCGCCTCCGCGCCGGTGGCGCCGCCGAGGTGCTCGACCTGCCGATCTACGAAACCCGCACCGCCGAGTCACTGCCGGCCCCGCTGATCGACGCGCTGGACTCCGGCCGGGTCACGTGGGTGACGTTCACCAGCTCGAGCACGGCCAGGAACTTCGCCCATCTGCTCGGCCCGGATCACGCCGCAAAGCTGAAGGCCGTGAAGATCGCGAGCATCGGCCCGATTACCACACAGACGCTGGCCGATCTCGGACTCGCGCCGGCCGTGCAGGCCGATCAGTTCGACATCCCCGGCCTCGTCAGCGCGATCACCGGCGCGCCGGGCACGACCCGCGCTTGGTAGTCGTGCGACCGCAGCGTCCACGACCGTGCCACTTGTGCGCGCCGAAAACGAGACTCGGGCTCGGGATTCCCGGACGATCGGGGCCATCGACACGCCGCGGCCCGCGCGAAAATCGATTGCCCGTTTAGCCGCATCATGCCCGCCCACGTACCGCAAAGACCCACATCCCCTGCGGCACATCCCGTGCTAGCCCCCTCCGCCCGTCAACCGCCGCCGCCGCGCGCCCGTTTCAACGAGTGCTCCCCGCAAGGGACTGCCGGGAACCTTATGTCGCCGACCTACCAGTCCGTCACCCGCCTCCTCAACTACGCCCGGCGTTACCGCCTGCTCCTGGGGCTCACCCTCCTCATGGGCGTCCTCGGGTTCGCCGTCACGTTCGTCTTCCCCTGGCTGATCGGGTCGCTGATCGACAAGGTGATCGCCCAGCCAGCTGGCGCCGACTCCGCCGGCCGCACGCGCTGGCTCTACATTTTGCTCGGCATTGGGGGCGTCACCGCATTGGTCAGCTCGGTCGCCGTCTACGGGCGCGGCCATCTGTCGGTCAAGCTCGGCAACCGGATCATCGCCGACCTCCGCCAGGACCTGTTCGACCACCTGTCCCGGCTCTCGCTCCACTTCTATTCCAAGGAGCGCACCGGCTCGATCGTCTCCCGCCTGATCAACGACATCCAGCAGGCCAGCCAGATCATCTCCGGCGGCGGCATCCTCCTCCTGCTCGAGCTCATCCAGGTCCTGGTCGGGCTCGCCCTGATGCTGACCGTCTCCTGGAAGATTGCCCTGGCGTGCCTGATCACGCTGCCGTTCTATGCGCTGACGTTCCGCCGCTTCAACCCCCGGGTCAAGGCCGCGTCCGACCGCGTCGCCAGCCAGATCAGTAAGATCAGCGGGACCGTCCAGGAGCGCCTGGCGGGGATCGCGCTGGTCAAGGCGTCGGCCACGGAAGATCGCGAGATCGAGCACTTCAAGCGCGAGAACGAAGAGTACTACGGCCGGGTCGTCGAGCAGTCCGACATCTCCCACAAGTCCGCCTCGATCTCCGAGGCCCTGATCCACACCGGCACGCTCGTCCTCCTCGGTTTGGGCGGGTACTTCGCCGTCTTCGGCCAGCCCCCGATGACCGCGGGCGACGTCGTCAAACTGCTCGGGTGGCTCGGGATCATGTACGGCCCCGTCCGCCACCTGGCGGAGATCAACATCGTCTACCAGACCTCGATGGCCGCCCTCGACCGCGTCTTTCAGGTGTTCTCGATCACACCCAGGATCACCGAGCACCGCCGGGCGCGGGCCGAGCCGCCGTCGCGGGGCGAGGTCGTGTTCGAGGACGTGAAGTTCCGGTACGCCGACGACAGCGCGGAGTCCCGGGTCTCGCTCGAGGAGGGCGTCGAGACCAAGCCGGCGGGCGAGGAGTTCCAGGGCAAGGGCGCCCGGTGGGTCCTCGACGGCCTGGGCTTCCGGGTCGAGCCGGGCGAGCGCGTCGCCCTGGTCGGCCCGAGCGGGTCGGGCAAGTCGACGCTCGTCTCGCTCCTCCCGCGCCTGTACGACGTGTCGGGCGGGCGGATCCAGATCGACGGCGTCGACGTCCGCGACTACCGGCTCAAGCCGCTCCGCCAGTCGATCGGCATCGTCCAGCAGCAGTCGCTCGTGTTCACCGGGTCGATCCGCGAGAACCTCTGCTACGGGTGCAAAAATCCCGAGGAGCGGGCGATGTACGACGCCGCCCGCGCCGCCAATGCCCACGAGTTCATCTGCAACCTGCCGGAAACGTACGACACCCGCCTGGGCGAGCGCGGCGTGAACCTGTCGGGCGGCCAGCTCCAACGCCTGTCCCTGGCCCGCGCGCTGCTCAAGGACCCGCGCATCCTGATCCTGGACGAGGCCACCAGCGCGCTCGACGCCGAGTCCGAGCGTCTCGTCCAGGAGGCGCTCGAGCGCGTCATGCGCGGGCGGACGTGCTTCATCATCGCCCACCGCCTGTCGACCGTCCGCAACGCCGACCGGATCCTCGTGATCGCCGGCGGGAAGGTCGTCGAGATGGGCCGCCACGACGATCTGGTCGCCCGGGACGGGTTGTACGCCAAGCTCGCCAGGCAGCAGTTCGGCAGCAACCCGCTGGGCGCGATGGCGCGCGCCGCCGGGTGACGTCCGTGGCATGGGTACCGCCCGCAGGGCGATACCCGTGGTGATCGCTGCTCGCGCGACACTCCACGCCGACTCCTGTAGAGTTGGATTCGCACCAGTGGTGCGAGCACGCGCTCGACGGGCGTCAACGCGCTCCCCTTCGGCCTCGCTCGAAGCTCGTCCTCC
>DATHXE010000175.1:0-1684 GCA_035459845.1 Tepidisphaeraceae bacterium
TCTGCGGTCCTGGAACTCGACCGCGTCGGCCAACCGGCAGGGGCTTACGACCGCGTTCTGAGCGAGTACCGTCGGCTCGCGGACGTCGCGAAGTGCCTCGGACTGGGCGACCGCGTGAGCCTCGACTTCAACGCGGTGCGCGACGCGGTCGCGGACTCGGTTTCGTCCGTGCGGCGACTTCCGCCCATGATACGGGCCCGCCTCGAGGACGCGCGGACGTTCGTCCGGATCGGCGGATAGCCCGCCCTCGACCGCGCGCCACGGTGTTTGTCCACCGCGCATCCGAGGGGGCGGGTGAAGGATCCATCGGGACTCCAAGTTGGACCTCCCCACGAATGGTGGGCGCGGCGGCGGGCGGCGATACTGCCGCCCGCGCACCACGTAGAGGAGTCCGAGCAATGGCGAACCGTAAGCACACCCGCGAGTTCAAGGTCGCGGCCGTCCGGCTGGTCAACGAACAGGGGTACGCGCCGGTCGAGGCCGCCAAGCGCCTGGGCGTCGACCCGGCCAGCGTCCGCGAGTGGGTCAAGAAGTTCTCGGCCGAGCTCGGCCTGGCCCCGACCGGCGAGGGCGCGACGGCGGCCGAGCTCCGCCGGCTCCGGGCCGAGAACGCGCGCCTGACCATGGAGCGCGACATCCTAAAAAAAGCGGCGGCGTTCTTCGCCAAGGAGTCGTCGTGAGGTTCCGGTTCATCAAGGAGTCGCTGGCCGGCGAGTTCCCGGTCGGCGTCGCGTGCGCCGTCCTGGGCGTGTCGCGCAGCGGGTACTACGCGTGGCGGGACCGCCCGGCGAGCGCCCGGGCCGCGCGGCTCGACGCGCTGGCGGCCAAGGTCGCGGCCGTGCACGCCGAGCACCGCGGCGTGTACGGCAGCCCGCGCGTGCACGCGGCGCTGGCCGCGGGCGGCGGCGGCGGCGGCGGCGGTGCGGCCGCGTGCGTCAACACGGTCGCCAAGGTCATGCGCCGCGCCGGGATCCGCGCCAAGGGGCGCAAGGCGTTCGTCCCGCGGACGACCGACTCGGCCCACGCGGGCCCGGTCGCCGGCAACGTCCTGGCCCGCGACTTCGCCGCCGACCTGCCCGACGAGAAGTGGGCCGCCGACATCACGTACGTCCCGACCGGCGAGGGCTGGCTGTACGTGGCCGGCGTGCTCGACCTGTGCAGCCGCAAGCTGGTCGGGTGGTCGATGGCGGACCACATGGAGACGGGCCTGGTCGCCGACGCGCTGCGGATGGCGGTCGCGCGGCGGGCGCCCGCCGCCGGCCTCCTGCACCACAGCGACCGCGGGTGCCAGTACGCGAGCGACGCCTACCAGGGCCTGCTCGCGTCCGGCCGGATCGCGTGCAGCATGAGCGGCAAGGGCGACTGCTGGGACAACGCGCCGATGGAGAGCTTCTGGGCGACGCTGAAGGCCGAGCTGGTGAACCACGAGCGATACGCGACCCGGGCCGAGGCGGCCGCGTCGATCTTCGAGTACGTGGAAGTGTTCTACAATCGAGTCCGGCTACACAGTTCGTTAGGGTATAAGAGCCCCGAGCAGTTCGAGGCCACCCTCAACTAATCCCCCGCGCCGCGCCAACCGTTCGTGGGGAGGTCCATCGCGTATTTCCGGACTGTCACCGCGGCCCCGCATCGCCTAGCCCTCTCATCCCCTCATCTCGACTCCGCGGGGGGGGCGCGGGCGATT
>DATHXE010000176.1:0-9636 GCA_035459845.1 Tepidisphaeraceae bacterium
TGCGGCGTGTCGTTCGCCTTGGCGGCGTACTTGGCCATGACCTCCTTCTTGCCCTGCAGCGGCGTGTGCACCGCGTAGTGCCACAGGTTGAGGAAGAACGGGCGGGCCTTATTGGCGTCGATGAACTTGCACGCCTCGTCGGCCTCGCGGTCGGTCAGGTACTCGCCGGCCGGGCCCTCGGCGAGCGTGGGGATCTTGTACGGCGCGAAGTACGACGGCGGCTGCCCGCGGTTGTACCCGCCCATGTTGACGTCGAACCCGTGCTTGTCGGGGAAGAACGCCTCGTCGCCCAAATGCCACTTGCCGACGTGCGCCGTCGCGTACCCGGCCGCCTTGAGCGCTTCGGCGAGCGTGACCTCGGCGAGCGGCAGGTGCTGCAGCCAGTCGGGCGGCAGGAGGGGCGCGTTGGGCCGCTTGTGCCCGGCGATCCAGTCGGTGATCCGCAGGCGGGCGGGGTACTTGCCCGTCATCAGCGCCGCGCGGGTCGGCGAGCAGACGGTGCACGCCGAGTACGCGCTCGTGAACCGCACGCCCTGCGCCGCCAGGCGGTCGATGTGGGGCGTCTCGTACAGCTTGGAGCCGTAGACGCCCAGGTCCGTCTGGCCCATGTCGTCGACCAGGATCAGGACGACGTTGGGCGGGCGGGCGGCCGGCTGGGCGGACGCGAGCGCGGGGAGGACGAGCAACAGCGCGGTCAGGAGTTGGCGCATGAACAGAGTGTGGCGGGCGGGCGGGCGATTGTCCATCACCCGATCGGGCGGGGTGCTGGCACTCCGCCCCGCCCCGTGTACAGTCCCGCACATGCCCCCATGGATCTCCCCGTTCGCACTGATCGGCGCCGGCGTCGCGCTCATGCTCGGCAAGAGCCTGCCCGCCCGGATGGGGGGCTTCCTCCTGATCGTCGCCGGCGCGACCAACCCGCAGTTCGGGACGATGCAGTCCGTGCTGTTCGTCGCGATCGGCCTGGCGGCGGTGATCGGGGGGTGGATTGTTAAACTCGGGCGGTGAGGGAGTGCCGAGACGAGAGGATGAGGAGAGGAGGGGATGAGGGGACGCGGGTCAATAGATCTTCGCGCGCTCCTCAATCGGCAATCGGAAATCGGCAATCGGCAATCCCATCATCATTCCCCGCGCAGGTCGTAGCAGAGGATCCGCTGCTCCCTCCCGCCGATGCGGTCGGGTTGGTTCTGGCAGACGTAGAGGAGGCCGCGGGACAGGACGGGCGGAGTCCACGTCTCACCCGCGTCGAACAGCGATCGCCGGCTCGCGACCTTCACGCCCTTGGCGGTGCAGTCGAGCCAGAGCAGGTGGCCCCACTCGGTCAGGCAGAGCGTGCGGCCGTCGGCTTGCAGCAGGTGGCACCGGTCCGTCGAGCGCCGGCGGAGCAGCTTCTCGCCCGTGCGCGTGGTGATTTCTTCCGACAAATCGGGCTCGGCGCGCCATTTCTCTTCGCCGGTCTTGACGTCGACCGCGACGAGCGGGCAGTCGGCGGGGCCATGGCCGTCGCACCCGACCAGCACGCCGTCGACCGGGACGGTGGTCATGAAGTGGGTGCCGAAGCTTTCGTTGGTCCACCGCACCTTTCCGGCGAGCTTGTCGCCGTCGCGCGTCATGTCGACGAGCATCCCGCCGCGCCCGTAGCACTCGGAGACGAACGCGGTGTTCTCGTGGATGAGCGGGGCGGAGGCGTTGACGGACTCGTACCGCCGCCCGCGCCAGGGGAGTGCGAAGTCGACGGCGCCGGTCTTGGGGTCGAGGCAGAGCAGGCCGCCGGTGGCCGGGCGGGACTCACCGCCCGCGAACACGAACACCCGGCGGAGGCCGTGGACGGTCGCGGGGACGACGGCCGCGTACGACGGGCCCCAGTGGTTGGGCGCGGGGCTCGCCCAGACCGCCTTGCCGGTGCGAAGGTCGAAGCCGACGACGCAGGCGTTCTTGACGCCGACGTTGACGACGACCACGCCGCCCTCGATGAGGGGGGCCGCGCCGACGCCGAAGAAGTTGGGCTCGAGTTTGAATTCGGCGAGAAGGTCGCGCCGCCAGGAGACTTGGCCGGTCTTGAGGTCGATCGCCTGGAGCACGCCCTCGACGCCGTGCGTGACGACCAGGCCCGCCTCGATGTCGACCGCGGGCGTGCAGCGCGGGCCGTTGGTGTAGCCGTAGCGGTCGCGGTAAGTCGTGGGGTAGCCGACGCGCCAGATGCGCTGGCCGGTCTGCGCGTGGAGGCAGTCGACCGTCTCGGCGTCGCCCACGCGGTGGAAGAGGATCAGGCGGTCGCCGACGACCGCCGGGCCGGCGTAGCCGTTGCCCTTCTTCGCCTCCCAGACGGGCTTGAGCTTCGACACGTCGGCGAGGAGTTTGGTCTCGGCGGAATTGGGCTGGTGGCGCAAGCCCAGAAATCCGGGGGAATCTTCGGTCACCGCGCCCGGCGCGAGGGGCTTGGGGGCGGCGTGGAACGTGAGCTCAGGATACGCGACGGGCTTGGGCTCGCCCGCGGAAGCAATCTTGTTGACGGTCGGTGGCGCGGGATCGACGAAGTCGGCGGCGAGCAGGGGGGTGGTCAGGAGGAGCGCGAGGAAGGGGAGGGCGCGGGGCATTGACGAAGCAATGTCCGTCTGATTCACGATGGTGTCAACGAGGCACCGCGCGCAGCGGACCTAGCGCGGCGCCGCCGCGACGTGCCGGTGGCGCCCCCGCGCCCGCGTCCACAGGAACCACCCGACGCCCCACAAACCGTACGTCAGACACCCGATCGCCAGCACGTACCGGTGCGCGACGACCACGAGCAGCACGAATACGACCATCACCACGACGGTCGCGATCGACTTGCGTCCTTTCAAATAGCGGTTGACGACGTGCGGGTAGCGGATGTTCGACACCATCAGGATGCCGGTCAGCAACACCACGAACGGGAGCGCGATGACCAGCGCCTTGGCCAGGAACCCGAGCGTGTTGGCGAGCCAGACCGTCTTGACGGATTGCGATTCGAAGCCCAAATCTTGTTGCGCGAGGATGAGCGCGACGACGGCCCCGGCGGCCCCGGGGCTGGGGAGGCCCAGGAACGAAAAGTGGTGCTGCTCGCCGTGCTCGTTGGAGACGTTGAACCGCGCCAGGCGCATCGCGGCGCACGACATGTAGAGCGCCCCGACCGCCCAGATCAGGCGCGACAGCATGCTCGGGATGTCGGGGTGGGCGGTCTTAAACAGTTGGAGGGCGATCATCGCCGGGGCGACGCCGAACGAGACCATGTCGGCCATCGAGTCGAGCTGCCCGCCGAAATCCGTCGTGTGGCGGGTCATGCGGGCCAGTCGCCCGTCGAGCCCGTCGAACAGCATCGCGACGAAGATCATGTACGCGGCCGCCATGAACCGGTTCTCGTAGAACCAGCGGGTCAGGGCGTCGTGGGCCCCGGGGTCGAGCGTGCAGATGTAGATCGCGGCGAACCCGCAGATCGCGTTGCCCAGCGTGCAGAGCGACGGGAGGAAATAGACCGACCGGACATACGCCCGGCGGCCGTGCCGCTTGAGCCGGCGGCGCTTGTGCTCGGGCGTGCGGTGGATCTCGGGCTTGTGGCGCTTGAGCCGGCGCGGGTGGTCGGGGTCGCGGTGGATGCGGATCGGGTCCGCTCCCGGGGGCGGGGTGGGCTGGTCGGCGGGGGAGGGACTCGAGGGGTGTTCCATGTGATCCTGCGAGTCGTAGAGCGTCTCGAATGCTCACCGCAGAGACGCAGAGGACGCTGAGGGGGCACAGAGCAGAAAAGACTATGCGGGGTTGGCGGCGGGTTGCGTTGCGGGCGACGCCGCGGACGACGGCGCGACGCCGGTGTGGGCAATTTGCCGATCCACCACGGCGAGGATGTCCAGGCCGCCGCGGACCTTGTCGCCCTTCTTGCAGCGGACGTCCGGGGCCAACCGCTTGGGGATGTACAACTCGGTACGCGACCCGAACTTGATCATGCCGATCCGCTGCCCGCGGGCGACGGTGTCGCCGGTCTGCGACGTGCAGATGATCCGCCGGGCGATCAGGCCGACGATCTGCTTGACGGCACAGACCACGTCGTGCGTGCCGGGCTCGAACAGCATGATCGTGTTCGACTCGTTCTGGTCGGACGCGGCGTTGTGCGACAGGGCGTTGATGAACTTGCCCTTCTTGTAGACGACCGAGGCGACCACGCCGTCGCACGGGGCGCGGTTGACGTGGACGTTGAAGACGGAGAGGAAGATGCCGATCCGGACCGCCGGCCCGCCGCCCACGAGGTCGCAGTTCTCGATCTCCCCCACGTCCGACACCAGCCCGTCGGCCGGCGAGACCATCGCCCGGGAGTCGTCAGTGATCGGCCGCTCCGGGTCGCGGAAGAACGCGAACAGCCAGATAATGACGGGGAGCACGAGGAACCCGAGCGGCCACCAGATCCACGACAGCCCCCACCCGATCGCCAGGAGGACGATCGTCCCGATGATGATTTCCCAGAGCCCGTGCCGCGTAAGACGTACCATGCCCGCAAGTTAGGACGGGCTCACCGGGATGTCAACGAACGGAATCGGGCGAGGTCAGTTGTCCATCGTCCATTGTCAATTGTGAATGCCGCGCCACGTTTAGCCGCGACCCGAAGGGCGAGCCTCAAGCGAGTCCGAAGGCGAGCGCGTTTCGCGCGCAGGTGTCCTCCCTTATCCTTCAACTCCCCGCATGCTCCTCCCCACCGGCACCCAAGTCGTCACCCGCACCCCGACGCCCGCGCATCCCGCCGGGAGCGTCGGCGTCGTCGAGTCCGCGCCGCTCGACCCCACCCACGCCTACCGCGTCCGCTTCACCGACGGCTCGGTCGCCTCGTTCAAGCGCGACGAGCTCGTCGTCCTCCGCCAGTTCCAGCGCGAGTCGGCCGGCGTGACCGACTTCCCGACGATCGACGCCGACTTCCGCCAATACATCATCTTCCGCTGCGTCGTCGGCTCGCAGGCGTACGGGCTCGCGGGGCCGGGCTCGGATTTCGACCGCCGGGGCATCTACCTCCCGCCGGCCGACCTCCACTGGTCGCTCGCCGGCGTCCCCGAGCAACTCGACGAGGACGCCACGCAGGAGACGTACTGGGAACTCCAGAAGTTCCTGGTGCTCGCCCTCAAGGCCAACCCGAACGTGCTCGAGTGCCTGTATTCGCCGCTGGTCGAGCATGCGACCGACCTCGCGCGCGAGCTGCTCGCCATGCGCGCGAGCTTCCTGTCGAAGATCGTCTACCAGACCTACAACGGCTACGTCCTGTCGCAGTTCAAGAAGCTCTCGGGCGATTTGCGGAACAAGGGCGAGGTCAAGTGGAAGCACGTGATGCACCTGATTCGCCTGCTCCTGGCGGGCGTGGCGGTGCTGCGCACGGGCGAAGTACCCGTCCGCGTCCAGGACCCCCATCGCGCCAAGCTCTTGGCGATCCGCAACGGCCACACGACGTGGGACGAAGTCGACCGCTGGCGGCTAGCGCTCCACGACGAGTTCGACGCGGCGTTTCGAGCGACGAGCCTGCCCGACCGGCCAGATTACGCGCGGGTGAACGCGTTCCTGATCCGGGCGAGGCGGAGCGCGGTGTGAAACCGTCTGTGTGAGAGGCGAGATTCCGTTCGATCCTTGGGAAAGTCTGGGTGCCATGCCCTCGCGAGCCGTCGATCGGCTCGGCTCGCGCGATGGCGTGCTCGGCTCGCGTGGGCATGCCCCAGATGCGTTCGATCTTGCGACGAGCGGGTTCGATGTCGAAAATTCTGAGGGGCGCCGCTGGGGCATGCCCACGCCCCGCGAAAACGGCCACTGCGCGAGTGAAGTCGTTTGGCGCGGTGCGAGGGCATGGCACCCGAAACGCCCGCCTCGTAAAGGCCCGCCTCCCTAATCCGATCACGCCAATGGCGAACATATGGCCAACACAACCGCCCGACCCCGCACGCCGCTCCTCGTCGCGCTCGTCACGATCGTCCTGATCGGCCTCGCCTCCCGCCTCTCCGGCCTGCCGCTCCCCCTCCTGATCACCAAGCACCTCGGCGACGTCCTCTGGGCGACGATGTTCTACGTCCTGGTCGCCCTGGCCGCCCCGCGATGGTCGGTCGTCGCGGTCGCACTCGTCTCCTTCGCGATCACCGCCGCCATCGAGCTCTTCAAGCTGTACCACGCCCCGTGGATCTACTCGGTGCGGGACGTGCTGGCCGCCGGGTTCCTGCTCGGGCGCGTCTTCGCGTGGGGGAACTTCATCGCGTACCTGATCGGAACGCTCGCGGGTGTCGCGATCGACCTGGCGCTTCTCCCAAGACCACGCAGATAGCTGCGACGCGACGCGTTGCTGACGGCATCGAACATTAACTCGTCAGACCGCGCGTCAGCGGGACGTTGTCCCGCAGCTAACTGGATGAACCCAATGACCCCCACCTCTCCCCAATCCGACCCGCGCCTCCACCGGGTCGCGGGCGCCCACGCCCACCCGTTGCTGTTCGCGACGATCTCCGGTGCCCACCTGTACGGCTTCCCGTCGCCCGACTCCGACTTCGACCTCCGCGGCGTCCACCTCCTCCCCGCGCGCACGCTCCTGTCCCTCGACGTCGTCGGGGAGACGCTCGAGCAGTCCGGTATCGTCGACGGCCTCGAGGTCGACCTCGTCACCCACGATTTGCGCAAGTTCATGAAGCTCATGCTCCGCAAGAACGGCTACGTCCTCGAGCAGTTGCTCTCGCCGCTCATCGTCCGCACGTCGGCCGGGCACGAAGAGCTCAAGGCGTTCGCCCCGCGGTGCATCACGCGCTTCCACGCCTACCACTACCTCGGGTTCGCGCTGACGCAGTGGAAGCTGTTTGAGAAGGAGACGCCGCCCCGCGCCAAGCCGCTGTGTTACGTCTACCGGGTGCTGCTGACCGGCATCCACCTGATGCGCACCGGGCGGGTCGAGGCCAACCTCGTCACGCTCAACGACGAGTACCGCCTGCCGTACGTCCCTGACCTGATCGCCCGCAAGACGACCGGGGGCGAGCACTCGACCCTCACGGGCGCCGACCTCGCCTTCCACCGCGCCGAGTACGACCGCCTCCGCGCCCGCCTGGAAGACGAGATGGCCCGCAGCACGCTGCCCGAAGCGCCAACGGCCCGGGCGGCAATGGACGACCTGCTCCTGCGGCTGCGCGGGGTGTAAATCCACTTCTGAGGGAGCCCAGCGACTTGTCGCGGGACGGAAAGGCAGAGTGCTTGTACGCGAAGCGCCGCACTCGAGATCCGCCCCGCGACAAGTCGCTGGGCTCTCTGTTTCCCCCACTCGCGACAATCCCGCATAAACTGGACAACCTTCCCACCTCAGCTATATTCGCCCGACGAGGGTCCCGGGCGCCCCTCGGGGGCGGTTGTCGCCGTGTGGCCGTTGTTCGCCCCGGCCCCGGGATGCCGACTGAGACAGGGAAGGCTTTCGAGATGAGACCACTGTCCCCGATCGCGGCCGCCGGGGCGCTCCTCGCGCTCGCCGCGCTCACGATCCCCGCCGCCGCCCAGTCCGACGTCGGGCGGTTCGAGCGCCAACTGGAGCGCATGCAGCGCGACACGCGCATGCGCGCGGACCAAAGCGTCTCCGCCGACCAGCGCGCCCTGTTCGATTGGGGCGGGTACCTCTCGCTCAACTACCTCTCGGTCGACGACCAGGACGGCACCAACCGCGGCCTCCGCCAGTACGACCTGGTCGCCTACGCCCGCCTCAACCTCGACGGCGTCCACGACTTCTACGCGTCCGTGCGCTCCACCTGGCAGGACTTCAACCCCGGCGACTCGTTCGACGGCGAGGGCGACGACTACATCGGCGAGCTCGACCGCCTCTACTACAAGTTCGACCTCGCCCGCTACTACGCCGCCTACAAGGGCGAGAAGATCGACTTCAACCTCGTCTTCACCGGCGGCCGCCAGCTCGTCTACTGGGCCAACGGCCTGGTCCTCTCGCAGGTGCTCGACGCCGCCGTCGTCGACCTCGAGGTCGGTCCGTTCGAGCTCGAGGTCCTCGCCGCGATCACCCCGACCCGCACCGTCGACTTCGACAGCTCGCGCCCGCACTTCGACGACCACACCCGCCGCGGGTTCTACGGCGCCATGCTCAGCGCCAAGACCGGCACCCACAAGCCGTACGCCTACGCCCTGTTCCAGCAGGACTACAACCACGACGACACGCTCTCGCTCGGCATCATCGACACCCGCTTCGAGTACTACAGCTACTACCTCGGCTTCGGCTCGACCGGGTCGATCGGCGACCGCCTCCTCTACGGCATCGAGGCCGTCTACGAGGGCGGCTCCACCAAGTCCAACTCCTTCGAGCCCGACACGTTCTTCCCGCAGGACCAGACCGAGGACGATATCCAGGCCTGGGCCGTGGATTTCCGCCTCGACTACCTGTTCAACGACCGCCGCAAGACCCGCCTCAGCTTCGAGACGATCGTCGCCTCGGGCGACGCGGACCGCCTGAACGCCAACAACACGTTCGGCGGCAACGCCCCGGGCACCAAGGACAACGGGTTCAACGCGTTCGGCCTGCTCAACACCGGCCTGGCGTTCGCCCCCGCCGTCTCCAACGTCGCGATCGTCCGGTTCGGGGCCACCACGTTCCCGTTCCCCGACCACCACCGCCTGTCCCGCCTCCAGGTCGGGGCCGACTTCTTCGTCTTCGCCAAGACCCGCCAGAACGGCGCCATCGACGAGCCGACCACCAGCGACGGCCACTACCTCGGCGTCGAGCCCGACGTCTACCTCAACTGGCAGGTCACCAGCGACGTCACCCTGACCCTCCGCTACGGCGTCTTCTTCCCCAACTCGGACGTCGTCGTCTCGGACGACGTCCGCCAGTTCGTGTTCGGGGGCCTCACCTTCTCGTTCTGACGTGCCGCGCGACCTCGGGTACGCACACCGGATTCCGCTATGCGAAACGTGACCCTCGCCCTGATCGCCCTGATCCTCGCCGGCTGCCAGTCCGCCAAGGTGCCGGACCCGATCACCGCCAAGCTCGGCGGGTCCGACGCCGACAGCCAGATGGAGTTCTGGCACACGCTCGCCGGCCGCAACCTGTGCTCGAACGACGAGGCGTTCCACGGGCTGCTCCTGTTCCTCGACGGCACCGACCCGGCCACCGACTACGCCGGCCGGCTCGCGCTGCTCAAGAAGCGCGGGTTGGTGCACGCCGACTTCAACGAGCCGGGGGACCTCTCCGTCAAACGGGGGACGCTCGCCGTCGCGATCGTCCGCACCCTCAAAATCAAGGGCGGCCTCTTCCAGCACCTCACCAACGACCACCCGCGCTACGCGACGCGCGAGCTCATGTTCATGGAGCTCTACCCGCTCTCCAGCCCCCACCAGACGTTCAGCGGCACCGAGTTCGTCGGCGTGATCGGCAAGCTCGAGGACTACCAGCGCGGCAACCCCGCCGACTACCCCGCCGCCGTCCTCCCCGGCGAGGCCGCGTCCGGCGCCAACCCGGGCTCGACCCAGAACCCCGCCACGACCAACCCGACGATCAAGGAAGGCGACAAGCCCGCCCCGCCGACGCCGGCCACGGTCAAGCCCGACGTGCAGGACCCGAACGCGACGCCCGCGCCGCGCCCATAAGGGGGGCGTGGCATGGGCATCTTGCCCATGGTTCTGGTACGCCAG
>DATHXE010000177.1:0-2844 GCA_035459845.1 Tepidisphaeraceae bacterium
CATCGAGCCACTCGAATCGCGGGTCATGCTCGCGACCTACGGGACGACAGTCGACCTCCAGTTCAATGCCGCCACCACGGGGCTTAACGGCACCGGCTTCTCGGCTGTCCTGCCGACGACCAAGGGCGGGGGGTTCGTCTCGGGCAACGTGACGATGGGCAACGGCCAGTTGCGCGTCGCCTCGACCGCGGGCGACCTGACAAATAACAATCAAGCCAACGCGCTCAACGTCCCGATCAACGGCGCCGCCGACTTCCAGGTCGAAACCCGCCTGACGTCGTACGGGTTCACCAAGAACTACCAGTACGGCGGCATTCTCCTGGCGACCGGCGAAGACAACTACATCAACCTGATCACCGGCCACGTCGGCGGGCACGTGGTCGAGCTGTCGACCGAGAACAACAAGGTCTTCTCGATCCCGGTCTACAAGATGATCAGCCCGGCCGGGCTCCAGTCGATGGACCTGCGCCTGACCGGCAACGCCGCGACGAAGGAAGTGACGGCCGAGTACCGGATCAACGGCGACACCTCGCCCGCGTGGGTCGCCGTCGGCACCGTCAGCGCGCCGCAGGTCTTCACGTCGGCCGCGAAGGCGGGCGTGGTCACGACCAACGTCGGCACGGCCACGCCGGTGACGACGTCGTTCAACTGGTTCCAGGCGCGGCACAACCCGGTGGTGGTGCCGCCGCCCCCGCCGCCGCCTCCCCCTCCGCCGCCGCCGCCGCCCGGCACCTATTCGACCACCGTCGATCTCCAGTTCAACGCGCCCACCACCGGCGTGAGCGGCAGCGGGTTCGCCGGGGCCCTGCCGTCGACCAAGGGCGGCGGGCTGATCGCCGGCAACGTCTCGCTCGGCAACGGCCAGCTCCGCGTCACCTCCACCGCGGGCGACCTGACCAACAACACCCAGGCGAACGCGCTCAACCTCGGCATCAACGGCGCCGCCAACTTCCAGATTGAGACGCGCCTCTCGTCCTACGCGTTCACCAAGAACTACCAGTACGGCGGCATCCTGCTGGCGATCAACGAAGACAACTACGTCAACCTGATCACCGGCCACGTCGGCGGGCACGTCGTCGAGCTGGCCGTCGAGAACAACAAGGCCTTCACGATCCCGGCGTACAAGACGATCAACCCGGCCGGCATTACGTCGATGGACCTGCGGCTGACCGGCAACGCCGCCACCAAGCAGATCACCGCCGAGTACCGGATCAACGGCGACACCGCGCCCGCCTGGATCACGGTCGGCACGGTCACCGCGCCGCAGGTCTTCACCGCCGCCGCCAAGGCGGGCGTGGTCACCACCAACGTCGGCTCGGCGACCGGCGTCACCACATCCTTCAACTGGTTCCAGGCCCGGCACAATCCGGTCGCGACCCCGCCCCCGCCGCCCCCGACGACCAACCCCGTCACGATCGGCATTAACCTCGACGGCATCGCCGACTACTCGACGATCAGCCCGTTCATCGACCTGACGACGATGTTCCGGCAATGGGGCTCGCTGGGCGCGCCGTGGACGCCCGACCCCAACGTCCCGCTCACCCCGACCAACTACCCGCTCGCCGACGCCGCCACCGTCACCTACGCGAACACGTACCCCGACGGCATTTACCAGGTGTCGTACGCGGGCCAGGCGAACCTGTCGTTCGGTGGCTTGAACGCGAATTTCCAAGTCACGAACGTCCAGAACGGCGTCACCACCGGCACGCTCTGGCTCCAGCCGACGACGGCGCCGGGCCTGCTCTCGATGTACGTGACGAACGTGAACCCCGCCAACCCGCTGCGCGATCTGCACATCATCAGCCCGGACGCGAATTTGGCCGTCAGCGACACGTTCCGCCCGGTCTTCCTCGACAAGCTCAAGCCGTTCGACGGCTTCCTGCGGACGATGGACTGGCAGCGGACGATGAGCAACCCGCTCGTCAACTGGGCCGACCGCACGACGCTCGGGAACTTCAGTTTCGGCGTCGAAAAGGGCGTCCCGTACGAGGTGCTGGCCAAGCTCGCGAACACGGCCGAGAAGGACGTCTGGATCAACGTCCCGCCGCGCGCCAGCGACGACTTCGTCCGCCAGATGGCCCGGTTCTTCCGCGACAACCTCGCCGCCGACCGCAAGGTGTACGTCGAGTACGGGAACGAGATCTGGGCCTACTTCGCGATGCCCGATGCGCAATACAGCCTGCAGCAGGCCCAGATCGAGCAGCAGACCGACCCGACGCTCTGGAAGACCGACCCGTGGGGCCTCTCGGCCCAGCGATACGGCAAGCGCGCCGCCGCGATCGCCAACATCTTCAAGCAGGAGTACGGGGCGACCAAGTACGCCAGCAACGTGCGCATGGAGCTCGGCGCGTTCATCGCGGGCTCGACGTGGGCGGAGATCGCCGGCGACTGGATCCGCGACAACGTCGGCCCGGTGAACAGCCTGTTCGACGGCCTGGCGGTCAACAACTACGTCGGCGGGCTCGACATCAACACGATCGACAACGCGACGCTCACGCTCGACAAGCTGTTCGCCTGGGCCGACAACTACCTCAACACGACCAACGTCACCTGGCTGAACCAGAACAAGGCCGTGGCCGACAAGTTCGGCCTGAAGATGCACGCCTACGAGGGCGGCCAGGCCTTCACCGCCCCCAACGGCCTGAACGACGCGATCAAGCGCGCCGCCCAGACCGACCCGCGCATGGGCGACTTCTACCGGCGCATGATCACCATGTTCACCCAGATCTCCGGCGGCGGGACGTGGGGCGCGTACACGCTGGCCGGCCCGTACTCGGTCAACGGCTACTGGGGCCTGCTCGAGCGGGTCACGGACACCGGCAGCGTGAAGTGGGACGCGGTGAT
>DATHXE010000178.1:0-2863 GCA_035459845.1 Tepidisphaeraceae bacterium
GCTCGCGAGCAGCCTCAAACGCCTGCCCGCGAACAGCCGCACGCTCGCGGTCTTCCGCGAGATGCTGCTGCACACCGGCGACGAGACCGACGCGCACGTCCCGCTCCTCCTCTGGTGGGCCGTCGAGGCGAAACTGCGCGAGAATCCGTCCGCCGTCCTCGATTTGTTCGCGCAACCCGACCTCTGGCCCGCCCCGATCGTCCGCTCGACGATCACCCAGCGCCTCGCCCGCCGATTAGCCGCCACGGGCGTCGAGGCCCCCGCCCCAGTCCCCGCGACGCCCGGGTCGATGCCCGCGATCGATGCCGCCACCGCCCGCTCATCCCAGGAAGCGCTCCTCACCCTGCTGAGCCGCGCCCCCGACCCCAAAGACCGCGCCCTGCTTTTCGCCGGCATCGCCGAGGGCTTCGAGGGCCGCGCGATCCGCCCCAACCTGCTCCTCCCAGACCTCGCCAAGGCCATCGCCCAATCCGGCAACCCCGAGCTCGCCGCCCGCGCCGGCGACGAAGCCGCGATCGTCCGCCTGCTCGACTCCCTCGCCACCGAACCCAAGGACGCCAAGGCGCGGGAGGCGCAAGCAAAGCACATCGAGCTCCTGAGCCAGATCGCCCCCGACCGCGCCGCCCCCGCGCTGTTGAAAATCGCCACCACCGCGAAGGCCCCCACTCTCCGCCGCGCCGCCCTGGCCGGCCTCACGCGCTCCGCCGACGCCTCTATCCCCGCCACCCTCATCGCCAGCTACACCTCCCTCGCCAAAGACCCGCTCATCCGCCCCGCCGCGATCTCCACGCTCCTCGCGCGCAAGCCGTGGGCCCTCGAACTCCTCAAGGCCGTCGACGCCGGCACCATTCCCAAATCCGACCTCACCCCCGACCACCTCGATCGCCTGCGAGCCTATTCGACCGACAAGGCGATCGCCGCGCTCCTCCAGAAAACCCTCGGCCAACTCGCCCGGCCCACGTCCGAGCAGAAGGAGCAGGAGATCGCCCGCATCCGCACGACGCTCACCGCCGCGAACGCCGCGCCCGGCGACGCCAAGGCCGGTCAGGCCCTCTTCACCGCCCGCTGCGCCAACTGCCACAAGCTCTTCGGCCAGGGCGCCACCCTCGGCCCCGATTTGACCCCCTACGAGCGCCGCAACCTCGACTTCTGGCTCATCTCCGTCGTCGATCCCTCCGCCGCCATCCGCGAGGAGTACACCAACTTCCGCATCGACACCAAGGACGACCAGATCCTCACCGGCCTGATCGCCGCCCGCGGCCCCGACTCCGTCACCCTCACCGACGCCACCCAGCAGAAGACCACGATCGCCCGCCCCGACATCACGTCCGAGCAAGCCCTGACCCTCTCGATCATGCCCGAAGGCCTCCTGACCGACCTGACGCCCGAGCAGCTCCGCGACCTCTTCGCGTACCTGCAAAAGTAGGGTGGGCACCGCCCACCGCTCGCACGCAGGACGCACACCGCCAAAGCCCACGGTGCTTGCACCGTGGGTTACGCCCTTTCGCGCATCCCGTCGACCTTCCTCGCCCCGTTATACTCGCGCCCTCATGCCCGCCGCGCCACCCCCCTCGCGCCGCACCCCCGCCCACCCCGCCCCCTGGCGGGCCGCCCTCTACCGCGTCATCTTCGAACACGACACCCGCGCCGGCAAGGCGTTCGACGTCGCCCTCATCGCCGCCATCGCCCTCAGCATCACCGCCGTCTGCCTCGAGAGCGTCCCTCACATCAACCAGCAGTACGGCCCCGCCCTCGTCGCCGTCGAGTGGGCCTTCACGATCCTCTTCGCGATCGAGTACGTCCTCCGCCTGGTCGCGGTCCGCCGGCCCCTCCACTACGCCCTGAGCTTCTTCGGCGTGGTCGACCTGCTGGCCGTCGTGCCCACGTTCGCCGCCCTCTTCGTCCCCGGCGCGCAGGAACTGCTCGTCATCCGCGCCCTCCGCGTGCTCCGCGTGTTCCGCGTCCTGAAGATGGGCGAGTACCTGGCCGAGGCCGGCCTGCTCACCGCCGCCCTGTCGCGCGCCCGGCGGAAGATCACCGTGTTCGTGGCGACCGTGCTGACGCTCGTCCTGATCGTCGGCGCGATGATGCACCTGATCGAGGGCCCCGCCAACGGCTTCACCAGCATCCCGATCAGCGTCTACTGGGCGATCGTCACGCTCACCACCGTCGGCTACGGCGACATCGCCCCGAAGACCCCGCTCGGCCAACTGCTCGCGTCCGCCGTCATGATCACCGGCTACGGAATCATCGCCGTCCCCACCGGCATCGTCACCGCCGAACTCGTCCGCGGCGGCGCCACGACCCCCAAGGACGCCCGCAAGTGCCCCACCTGCGACGCCGACGACCACGACGTCGACGCGTCGCACTGCAAGTACTGCGGCGCGCCACTCTGATCGGCCCCCCGAAACGCACGCGAGGTGGTCACCACCGGTGACCACCTCGCGCTCCAAGTCCAAATCAGTTAGACCGACGACCTAAGCCGCCACCCCCAGCACCTTTGCCATCGTCGCCCCGATCGTCGCCGGCGATTCCGCCACCGCGATCCCGGCCGCCTTGAGGTTGGCGATCTTCGACTCGGCCGTGTCCTCGCCGCCGCTGATGATCGCCCCGGCGTGCCCCATGCGCCGGCCCGGGGGCGCCGTCCGCCCCGCGATGAACGCCGCGATCGGCTTCCGGATGTTCTGCTTCGCGAACGCCGCCGCCTCGGACTCGTCGCTCCCGCCGATCTCCCCGATCAGGATGATCCCGTCGGTGTCCGGGTCGTCGTTGAACATCGTCAACAGCTCGATGTAGTTCAGGCCCTTGACCGGGTCGCCGCCGATCCCGACGCACGTCGTCTGCCCGATCCCGCGCGTCGAGC
>DATHXE010000179.1:0-2472 GCA_035459845.1 Tepidisphaeraceae bacterium
AGTTTCGGCAGATTCTTCGGATCCCGCTCGATCGCCAGGTCCGCCGCCGCGATCACCGCCTCGACCGGATACGCCCCCGCGTCCTTCGCCGCCGCATACCCCTCGGCCGGCGCGCCCTCGGGAATGAGCCCGTTGTCCCGCGTGCGGATCATGTGCTGGCGGATCGCCTCGCGCATTTCCTTCATCCGCGCCGCCACCTCGGGCGTCGAGTTCACCGCCAGATTGTTCACCTCGTGCGGGTCCGCCTGAACGTCGTAGAGTTCCTCCGCAGGCTTCTCCATCCAGAAGGCCTTCTGAATCCCCTCGAGCTTCCCCGCCTCGAACAGCGCCTTCCACGCCCGGTACCCCTTCTGCTGAAACTGGTACTGGTTCCGCGCGCCGTACGGCACGTGGGGCGCGTAATTGATCGTGTACCGGTACCGGTCCGAGCGGACCGTCCGCACCAGGTCGTACCGCTCGTCCATCCGCGCCCGGAAGCTAAACGCGTACTGCGAATCGGGCCCTTTCTTCGGCCCCATCAGCGCCTTGCCCTCGAAGTGCTTCGGGGCCTCGACCCCGCACAAGCTCAGCACCGTCGGCGCGAAATCCACGAACGACACGGGCGCCGCGATTTGCCCGCCCGCCTCCGCCGGCGCCAAATGCTGCCACTTCTTCGGGAACTTCACAATTAGCGGCACGCGCAGCCCGCTGTCGTAGCAGAACCGCTTGCTCCGCGGCAGCACGCCCCCGTTGTCGCCGTAGTAGAACACGATCGTGTCCTCGGCCAGCCCGTCGTCGGCGAGTTGCTTGAGCAAGTTCGCCACCTGGTTGTCCATCCGCCGGATGTTGTCGTGGTACAGCGCCCGGTCGGCCCGCGTCTCGGGCGTATCCGGCGTGTACGGCGGCAGGTTCACCTTCGCCGGGTCCGTCCCGCCGGCGAGGGGCTGCATCTTGCCGAAGACGGACGACTCGTGCGTCGTCTCGTGGTTGAACACCGCGAAGAATGGCTGCCCCGGCTTGCGGTTCCGCCAGTGCGCCTTCTTCGACGACTCGTCCCACGCGTCCTTCATGTCGATCGGCGCGTTGTAGTCCGTCTTCGCGTTGTTCGTGCAGTAATACCCCGCCTCCCGCAGGTACGCCGAAAACCCCCGGATCGCCGGCGTAATGTTCCCCCGCGCCCGCATCTGGTGCGCCGGCCCCGCGCTCGTCGCGTACACCCCAGTGATGATCGTGAACCGCGACGGCGCGCACACCGGCGCCTGCGAGAAACAATGCCTGTACAACACCCCCTGCTTCGCCAGCCCGTCGATCGTCGGCGTCACCGCGTTCGCGTCCATCCCGTACGCGCCGATCGTCGCGTACGTGTTGTCCTCGCTCACGATCCACAAGACGTTTGGCCGCGCGGGCTGGGCTTGTGCGAGAGCGGGAAGGAGCGCGAGCACGACGAGGAGGATGCGCGGCGTCATGCCGCCAAGGATAACAGGGTTTCGGCTGACGTCGGTAGTAATACGGATGGGTGACCGGGCAGGGGCGCGCAAACGACAGGTAGCTGCAACGCAACGCGTTGCTGACGCGTGGGGATCGACAAGACGTCTCGCGCGGGAGCGGATCGGACGAGTATCGCGTCAGCAGGTCGTTGACCTGCAGCTACTTGGTACGATGCGGACATGGACGGAGCGACTGTCGACGCCGCCGCGCGCGAGCACCGGTCTCGCCTCGACACCCTCCTCGCCCTCTGCCTCGCCACCGCCATCACCCTCGCGACCCGCGGCTACCAGTTCGCCAGCCCCGACCACGCCATCTACCTCGTCGCCCCCCTCCGCCAGGCCTTCCCCGGCCTGCTCGACCACGACTGGTGGGCCACCCACACCCTCCAGTACCACGTCGCCTTCACCACCCTGACCGCCTGGCTGCTCCGCTGGAACCTCGCCGAGCCCGTCTTCGCGGTGGCGCAGGTCGGCCTGATGCTGGCCCTGCACGCCGCTTGGCTGCGCCTCACCCGCGCCCTGGGCCTGTCGACGCGCGCCTACCTGCTCTCGGTCGTCCTGTACTACCTCAGCGCCGGCGGCGTCGCCCTGGGCGCGTACCGCTTCGACCAGGAGGCCAGCCTCTTCCCCGCCAACGTCGCCAACATCGCGATGCTCTGGGGGCTCGTCCTGTGGGTCGAAAGCCGCTGGAAGACCGCCGCCACCTGCCTCGGCATCGCCGGCCTCTTCCACCTCAACCACGCCATCGTCGGCGGCGCGTTCTGGTTGATCTTCGGCTTCCGATCCGTCCACGCCGACTCCTGTGGAGTCGGATTCGCGGCGCAGCCGCGAGTGCGGACCTGCCAATGGCGCCCCTGGCTCCTCGGCGGCCTCGGTATCGCGCTCCTCAGCGCCCCCAACCTCCTCCCCGCCCTCCGCACGATCCTCGCGGGCCACGCCAAAATGCCCCTCGCCGAGTTCGTCGACCTCTACGTCCGCACCCGCCACCCCCACCACTACGACCCCC
>DATHXE010000180.1:0-3030 GCA_035459845.1 Tepidisphaeraceae bacterium
CGCGCGTCGCCCGGGCGACGCGCGCCGGGGTGTCGACGCACGTCGAATTCGCACGGCCGCCGTTGCGCCCGGTGCCTGCGGCGCTCGCTCGCGGGCGGTGGCGTGTTGATTGCTCAACCGATCACCGGTAACCGCGCCGCCATCGGCGCCAGCGCCCGTGTCGATTCGCGTGCTCCCACGGGCTCGCGGCCCCGTTCGCCCGATTCCAAGGTGGTTCGACCATGACCTGGCTGACCCGATATCGGCTGCGCCTCTACATGCGGCGCTCGGCGTGGCTGTTTCCGACGGCGATGATCCCGGCGGCGCTCGTCGCGGCCCCGGTGGTCCGGTACCTCGATCACGTGCTGCAATGGGACGGCCTGGGGTACACGCCCGATGGTGCCCGGGCCCTGCTCGGGGCGATCGTGCCCGCGACGTTGACGATGGTCGTCCTGATCCTGTCGATGCTGCTGCTGAGCATCCAGCTGGCGGCGTCGCAGCTATCGCCGCGGTTGATCCGCGGGCTGATCGCGCGGCGGCCGGTGCGGGCATGCCTGGCGATCTTCGTCTTCTCATACGTGTACGCGTCGGCGGCGCTGGGGCGGATCGGGTCGGACGTGCCGCAGATCGGCACGCTGGTCGCGATCGTCCTGACGCTGGTGAGCGTGGGGGCGGGGATCTTCCTGGTCGACTACCTGGCGCGGGAGCTGAGGCCGGTGCAGATGCTGGCGCGGACGGCGACGATCGGGCGGATGATCATCGACGAGGTGTACCCGCGTTTTTCGACGCCGACCGCCCGGCCGAGTGCGGGGGAACAAGGCGCGGTAAGCCTCGACCCGCCGAGCGAAACACTGGTGCGGACGCGGCCGGCGGGGGTGCTGATGGCGATGGACATCGTGGGACTGACGCGGCTCGCCGAGGAGTCGGGCGGGGCGATCGAGATCATCCCTCAGGTGGGCGATTTTCTCCCGACCGGCGCGCCGCTGTTCCGGGTGAGCGGCGGGGCACGCTCGATCCCGGCGGACCGGCTGTACGAGTCGGTCGCGTTCG
Source organism: Tepidisphaeraceae bacterium (assembly GCA_035459845.1). Classification (GTDB taxonomy): domain Bacteria; phylum Planctomycetota; class Phycisphaerae; order Tepidisphaerales; family Tepidisphaeraceae; genus DASPKW01. The sequence continues at coordinate 1,030 of DATHXE010000180.1, forward strand.
GGGACGAGCGGACGCCCGAGCAGGACCCGACGTTCGTGTTTCGAATCCTGGTGGACGTGGCGACCAAGGCGCTGTCGCCGGCGATCAACGACCCGACGACCGCGGTGCTGGCGATCGATCAGATCCATTACCTGTTGCGGCAGGTCGGGATGCGCCGGCTCGATACGGGGCAGGTGCGGGACGGGGAGGGGACGCTTCGGGTGCTTTATCGCACGCCCGGGTGGAACGATTTCGTGGTGCTCGCGGTGATCGAGGTGCGGCAGTACGGGGTGACGAGCATCCAGGTGGCTCGGCGGATGCGGGCGATGCTGGACGACCTGATTCAGGCGGTCCCGCCCGAGCGGCGGCCGATCCTCGAGGAGCAGAAGCGGCTGCTCGATACCGGGATCGTGCGGAACTTTTCGGACGCGGAGGACCGCACGCGCGCGACCACGGGCGACCTGCAGGGCGTGGGGGGCGCGCCGACGGAGGGCTCGCGGTCGGGCGACGCGACGGCGGCGTAGAGGGTGATCCGCTCGATCGCGAACCCGCCGGCAAGGGGTGCCTGCCGGCGGGGGTGGACGACGATTGTAACTCAGTAGGATTTCGGGACTAACCGCCAGGGGTACGTGGGCTCTTTGTAGCCCTTGGGCTTCTGGCGTTTGGGGAGCTTGATCTTGGGGCGGGGCACGTCGGTGTAGGGGATCTGGTCGAGCAGGTGCGTGATGCAGTTGAGGCGGGCGCGGCGCTTGTCGTCGGAGCGGACGACGAACCACGGGGACTCGTTGCGGTCGGTCGCGTGGAACATGGCGTCGCGGGCGCGGGAGTAGTCGTACCAGCGGTGGTGGGACTCGAGGTCCATGGGGCTGAGCTTCCAGACCTTGCGCGGGTCGGCGATCCGGCTCTTGAACCGCCGGGTCTGCTCGTCCTGGCTGACCTCGAACCAGTACTTGATGAGGCGGATGCCCGACCCGATGATCGCGTCTTCGAGGGTGGGGCACATTTCGAGGAACCGCTTGACGTCGCGGGGCGCGCAGAAGCCCATGACGGCTTCGACGCCGGCGCGGTTGTACCAGGAGCGGTCGAACAGGACGACCTCGCCGGCGGCGGGCATCTGGGCGATGTAGCGCTGCATGTACATCTGGGTCTTCTCGCGGTCGCTCGGGGCGGGGAGGGCGGCGATCCGGAAGACGCGCGGGCTGGTGCGCTCGGTCAGCGTCTTGATGACGCCGCCCTTACCGGCGGCGTCACGGCCCTCGAAGACGACGACGATCCGGGCGCCGGTATGCTTGGCCCAGAGCTGCACCTTGACCAGCTCGCCGTGCAGTTTTTTCATCGCCTTGTCGTAATCCTTCCGGCTCATTGGGCCGGCGTCTTCTACGGTGGCGGCGGTGGTGGCGGTGGCGGCTTTCCCGTTCTTCCCATGCTTGCCGTTGTGACCCGCGTGCGCTTTGGCACTCGTCCTGGCGCGCGGCGGCCGCGTCGCCTTTGCGGCGCGCGCCGGATCGCCGACGCGCGCGTCGGCGGTACCTACGTTGGTGTCTGAGCTGAGCATTCGGGCCTCCATAACGGGTTCTTAATGACGCGCCGGCGCACGCGGCCCGCGACGATCAGGGTGCTCTGAGCAAAGTTGAGGCCGCCGGTCCGCGCCGGGCATGGGACCAAAGTCCAGTGTCCCGAACGGCACCGGGTTCTCTAGCATCGCGACCGCAGTTGGAGCTCGTCGGCGCCCCTCACGTCGACCGGCCGGCGCGCCGGGAGCGCGCCGCGGGCCGGACGAACATCTCGTCACCTGGGACCCGGGGGCGGCAGGTCGCCGTCCCGCATGGCTTTACGGAAGGACCCACATCATGACGACGTTGGACAGGTTCGAGGTCACCGGGATGCCGATCGGGGAAGACCGGACGACCGGCCCGCTCTCGGCGGACGAACTTCGCAAGACGCACGCGTACTGGCGCGCCTGCAACTACCTCGCCGCGGGGATGATCTACCTGCGCGACAACCCCCTGCTGCGCGAGCCCC
>DATHXE010000181.1:0-1840 GCA_035459845.1 Tepidisphaeraceae bacterium
GCGGGCGCGCGAGGCGGCGCTGGTGGCGGTGCTGCGCGTCGAGGAGATCGAGGACGCGGGCGGGGCCGGGCGCGACGCGGCGGCGACGGCGGCGTGGTCGGCGCAGCGGGCGCAGGATCTCGCCGACGCGAAGCTGGCGCGCGTGAAGGCGGCGGCGAAGGTGGAGGCGGTGGGCCAGAAGAAGGCGGGGGCGGTGCTGAAGTCGGCGGACGCGAAGGCGGCGCGGCCGGCTGTCGAGGCGGCGTCGAACGACGCGGTGAAGGCTCAGAAGGAGTTGGTGGACGCGGAGAAGGCGGTCGCGGCCGCGGAGGCGGCGATCAAGGGGAAGGCGTCGACGGCGTATAAGCCGCGCGCGGTGGCCGAGTATCCGGCGACGTCGACCGGGCGGCGGGCGGCGCTGGCGCGGTGGCTCGTCGCGCCCGAGAACCCCGTCGCGGCGCGGGTGGCGGCGAACCACGTCTGGCTGCGGCACTTCGGGCGCGGGATCGTGCCGACGCCGGACGACTTCGGGCGCGGCGGGCGGCCGCCGACGCACCCGGCGCTGCTCGATTGGCTCGCGGCCGAGCTGCGCGGGAACGGGTGGCGGCTCAAGCCGCTGCACCGGCTGATCGTCACCAGCGCGACGTACCGGATGTCGAGCGCGGCCGATGCGCGGGCGACGGCGGTCGATCCGGACAACGCGTGGCATTGGCGGACGCCGTCGAAGCGGATGGAAGCGGAACTCGTGCGGGACAACGTGCTGTGGGCGGCGGGGACGCTGGATGTGTCGGCGGGCGGGCCGGAGGTCGACCACAAGGACGGGCTGACGAGTGTGCGGCGGAGCCTGTATATGCGCGTCGCGCCGGAGAAGGAGGTCGAGTTTTTGAAGTTGTTCGACGGGCCGAACCCGGTCGAGTGCTACGCGAGGCGGACGAGCGTGATGCCGCAGCAGGCGCTGGCCCTGGGGAACTCGAAGCTGGCGGTGGATGGGGCAAAAGCGGTGGCGCGGCGGGTGACGGGGGAGGATGGGGAGTTCGTGGAGAAGGCGTACTTGACGATCATGGCGCGGCGGCCGACGGCGGCGGAGCGGGAGGAATGTTTGAGGTTCTTGAGCGGCGCGAAGGAGAAAGGGAGAGCTCGGGAGAATTTGGCGTTGGTGTTGTTTAATCACAGTGATTTTGTGACGGTGAGGTGAGCGCCGCTGGTGGACCACTAGCCGCTGAAGCGGCTAGCCCGGGTGAGGCGCGCGGAGCGTGCGTGATGAAGCACATTGCGACGGGAAAGAAGCGATCGAAGTTCGCGCCGCTGCTCGCGTCGTCGTCGGTGCAGGCGGCGACGATGGTGCTGCGGCCGGGCGACTCGTCGAGCGACGAGCCGGAGGACGAGCACCCGCGGGCCGAGCAGTGGGTGTACGTGGTGTCGGGCTCGGGACGCGCGAAGACGAACGCGCGGTCGGTGGCGTTGCGTGCCGGGTCGTTGTTGTGGATCGAACGGAACGAGGCGCACCAGATCACGGCGACGGGGTCGGAGAGTTTGGTGACGGTCAATTTCTACGCGCCGCCGGCGTACACGGCGGACGGCGAGGTGAGGCCGAGCGTGAAGCGGAAGAAGTGAGAGTCTTTCGCGAGCGCCCTTCGTGAACGGGCGTCGACTCCGGGTGCCATGCTCAGACCGGCCGCGGAGTGCGCGGTTCGGGGAAGACCGTCGATCGGCCGGGATGAGCATGCCGAACGTCGAGCGGTCATCGAAGGCCGGCATGCTCATCCCCGCCGGTCACGTCGTTCGTGAGTACGGGCTCGTTCGCGGCGGGTCTGAGCATGGCACCCGAAGACGCGATCGGGCACGACTCGCACCTGCGGTG
>DATHXE010000182.1:0-1874 GCA_035459845.1 Tepidisphaeraceae bacterium
GAATCCCCCCTCGCCAGCCGCAACGCTTCGCCGGAGATGCTCCGCCTGTTCTCGCCGCAGCACAAGTTCGGCCTATGGCGCCGGCTCTGGCTCGAACTCGCGCGGTGCGAGAAAGAGCTCGGCGTCACCCGCATCACCGACGCCGCCCTGCGCGAGCTCGAACAGCACCTCGACGACATCGACTTCGCCCGCGCCGCCGACTGGGAAAAACGCCTCCGCCACGACGTGATGGCCCACGTCCACACCTTCGAAGAGGTCGCCCCCGCCGCCAAGGGCATCATCCACCTCGGGGCGACCAGCCAATACGTCGTCGATAACGCCGACCTCATCATCATGCGGGATGCGCTGCGCCTGGTCGCGCGGCGGCTGGCCAACGCGATCGACGCGCTGGCGACCTTCGCCCAAAAGTGGCGCGACCTGCCGACCCTCGGCTACACACACTTTCAGCCCGCCCAGCTCACGACCGTCGGCAAGCGCGCCACCCTCTGGGCCCAGGACCTCGCCATCGACCTTGAGGAAGTCGAACACCGCATCGCCACTTTGAAATTCCGCGGCGTCAAGGGCACCACCGGCACCCAGGCCTCCTTCCTCACCCTGTTCAACGGCGACCACGCCAAGTGCGACGCCCTCGACCGCATGGTCACCGAGCGCTTCGGCTTCGCCGCCTCCTTCGCCGTCACCGGCCAAACCTACCCGCGCAAGATCGACGCCCAGATCGTCTCCGACCTCGCCGGCGTCGCCGCCTCCGTCCACCGGTTCGCCAACGACGTCCGCCTGCTCGCCGGCATGAAGCAGATCGAAGAGCCGTTCGAGGCCGAGCAGGTCGGGTCGTCGGCGATGGCCTACAAGCGCAACCCGATGCGCTGCGAGCGCGCCACCGGCCTCGCGCGATTCGTGATCTCGCTCGCGAGCTCGCCCTTGCAGACCGCCGCCGAGCAGTGGTTCGAGCGCACGCTCGATGACTCCTCCAACAAGCGCCTCACCGTCCCCGAGCCCTTCCTGGCGATCGACGGGTGCCTGCAGATCGTCGTCAACGTCGCCCGCGGCCTGGTCGTTTACCCCAAGGTCATCGAGAGCTTCGTGATGGCCGAGCTGCCGTTCATGGCCACTGAGGAAATCCTCATGGCTGCCGTGCAGGCGGGCGGCGACCGCCAGGACCTCCACGCGCTGATCCGCCGCCACTCGCAGGACGCGGCGAGGGTCGTCAAAGAAGAAGGGAAGCCGAACGATCTGCTGGACCGCCTTCGCGCCGAAAAGACCTTTGAGAAGGTCGACTTCGGCGACGTCATGAACCCCAGGCGGTTCGTCGGCCGCGCGCCGGAACAGGTGGACGCGTTCGTGAAGTCGGTCGTCGCGCCGATCCGCGAGCGGTACAAGAAGGATCTCAATCAAGCGGTCGAGTTGAAGGTTTAAGCGCGGTTGACACGCGCGAAGAGGCGAAGCCACCGCCGCGGCCATTGCGGGGACCGCCCTGCATTGATGTTCGACGTCGGCACCGGAACTCGCTGCTTCCGAGCAGCATTCCGCATCCGCCGCTTGCGCTTCACTGAGTGTTAATACTCGCCGCGCCCGCCGCACCGCTGCGTTCGGTCGCGATGTAAACTCCGCGGACGTCCCGGCGCGGTGTCGTCCGCCGCGCCCGTCCCCGGTCGGCGCGCGGAACGAGGCAACCCAATGAGTCGTGGCTCCGTCCCGCCGGCCCCCGCGCCGCCCTCGCCCCGCGCCCGCCGGCTCGGCCTCGCGCTAATCGCGATCGCCCTCTCCTTCCTCGCTTGGCGCATGCTCCCGACCCCGGCCGTTCCGTGGGCGGTCGTCGCGATTGCGCTCGCCGCGCTTCTCGTTGAATCCCTCGCCCGCCGGTGCCCGGCGCGGCC
>DATHXE010000183.1:0-5586 GCA_035459845.1 Tepidisphaeraceae bacterium
TCGATGCACCGGATGTAATCCATGCGCCAGGGGGCGAAGAGCGGCGGGGGGAGGGAGGACATAGGGCGATGTCAAAAGTGAAATGTCACAAGTCAAAAGTGCAGACGCAGTAGACCCGCGTTTAGCCGCGACCCGCAGGGCGAGCTTCGAGCGAGCCCGAAGGCGAGCGCGTCGGCGCCGCCCGCGCAACGACCACTCGCACACAAGTCATCACCACCACCGCGATCCCCGCGCCGGCCGCGTCCGCGAGCCAGTCGTTCAACTCGCACGACCGCCCCACGCCCGGGATCGCCTGCGTCAACTCGTCCAGCACGCCGAACGCCAGCGCCGCCACGAGCGCGACCCACGTCGCCCGCCACGCGTGCCGGGGCCACGACGCCCACGCCGCGCAGAACACCGCCCCGGCGAGCAGCCCGTACGCCCCGAAGTGCTCGAGCTTGTCGTTCACCCCCGTCTCCGGCAGCTTCCGCGGCGGCAGGTGCGTCATCGTCGCGAGAAACGCGGCGTACGCGATGGTGAGGATCCAGAGGACGCGGGACATGGGTCGATGGGGGAATGGTGTGATGGGGAGGTGGGGAGTCGTCGGATCCGCTTCACACACCTTTTAGCCGCCGGGCTTGCCCGGCGCGTCTGATGGCTCACGATTCCGTCGCGGACGTCTCGGGCGCGGGCTCCGCACTCCCCGACGCCGGGATCACCTTCGCCGCCTTCAATTTCGCCGCCTCGGCCGGGCTCACGAGCACCGCGGCTTTGGGCTTCACGGGCTTGGGCGGCTTGGGGGCTTCCGACTTCGGCGCGGGCGCTTCCGTCAGAGGGGGCGCTGTGGTTACCGGCGCCGGCGCGCTCCCCTGCGGGGTCGCCTGGGGCTCCCCCTTCGGGTCGCGGCTAAACGGGGTCGACGGCGCGGCCGGCGCGGGCGCTGCAGAGCTCACTGCCGCCTGCCCACTCCCGACCGCCGACTGCGTGCTGATCGCCTGCCCCGACGGCGCGTTCCGCACTTCCGCCGGGACGCTCCCGGGCGCGACCGCCACGCCCTCCATCGCCAGCAGTTCCTTCGCCAGCGCACGGTAGTCGGCCGCCCCGTTGCTGGTCGGGTCGTACTTGATGATCGTCTTCCCGAAGCTCGGGCTCTCGGCCAGCTTGATGTTCCGGCGGATCTTGCTCTTGAAGATCCGCGCGCTCGCCCACGGCAGCGGCTTGCCCTTGGCGCTCTCGATGAACGAGTTCAGATCCCCCAGCACTTCCCCGCTCAGCTTCGTCTGCGAGTCGAACATCGTCAGCACGATGCCGGTGACCTTCAGCCCCGGGTTCATCCGCCGGCTGACCAGCAGCACCGTTTCCAGCAGCTTGCCGACCCCCTGCAGCGCCAAAAAGTGCGGCAGCATCGGGATCAGCACCTCGTTCGCCACGCTCAGCGCGTTGAGCGTGAGCAGGCCGAGCGAGGGCGGGCAATCGAGCAGCACGTAGTCGTAATCGAAGTCCGCAGCCTCCAAGCGCTTCTTGAGGATCTGCTCGCGCCCCATGACCGAGACGAGGTCGATCTCGGCCGCCGCCAGGTCGATCGACGACGGCACGAGCGACACGTTCGTGTCGACCTGCTGGAGCGCGTCGGTGATCGGCGACTCCTCGACCAGCACGTTGTAGAGCGAGCAGACGTCCGGCGACGGTTCGACGCCGTAGTTGATCGTCAGGTGGGCCTGGGGGTCCAAATCGATCAGGCAGACGCGCTTGCCGGCCTCGGCCAGCGCGGCGCCGAGGTTGACGGTCGTGGTCGTCTTGCCCACGCCGCCCTTCTGGTTCATCAGGGCGATCACGCGCATCTCTCAGGTCCTCCGTGCAAGCCCCGCAATTCTCACCGGGCACGCTCGGAAAACAAGGCAACGCGGGAGGTCGACCCGTCGCAACCATCCACCCGATTCGTGCGACAACCCCCTCCCGCACTACAATCCCCTTCCCCAACCGAACGGAGCGACGATGCGGGCACCCGGCGCCATCCTGATCCTGACCCTCGCGGCGTGCGCGACCGCCGCGCTCGCCGACTTCCGCGCCACCGAAACCGTCCTCTGCCGGCGCCACCCCGCCGGCATCCTGCGCGAGCCGATCGTCAGCCCCGACTGGCGGCACGTCGCCGAACTAGCGTCGCGCGATGCGAAGCGCGTCGTCGCCCTCGACGGCAAGGAGCACGCCGACGCTTGGGACGAGGTCGACGTCCTCTCGATCCGCTTCAGCCCCGACTCGGCCCGCCTCGCGTACACCGCCCGCCGCGGGGTCGAGTGGTTCCTCGTCCTCGACGGCAAAGTGGCCGCCGGCCCGTTCGCCAAGGTCGACCAGGACACGTTCGCCTTCAGCCCCGACTCCAAGCGCTACGCCGTCAACATCCGCCGGGCCGGGCGCTGCCGCTACCTGATCGACGGCGTCGAGACCGCCGCGTTCGAGCACCCCACGCCGTTCCGCCGGTACTTCAGCCCCGACTCCCGCCGGCTCGGCTACTTCTACTTCGCCAAGGAAGAGGGGTACGCCGTCGTCGACGGCGCGAAGCTCGGCCCCTTCGCCAACGTCGTCGAATCGTTCCCCTGCTTCAGCCCCGACTCGACCCGCGTCGCGTTCGCCGTGATCGAGGCCCCCGACCGCTACCGGCTGATCGTCGACGGCCAGCCCCAGCCCGTGACGTTCGCCGGCGTCGGCAGCCTCAGCCCCCAGTTCAGTCCCGACTCCAAGCGCCTCGCCTACTCCGTCCGCACCAAGGACGGCCGCCTCGCGCTCGTCGTCGACGGCCAGCAGGGCGAGGCCTACGAGAACCTGACGGGCAATTTCTTCTTCAGCCCCGACTCCCGCCGGATCGCGTACGGCGCCTATTTCGGCGACCGCAAGGCGGCCATCGTTGACGGCGTCCGGGGCACGTTGTTCGCCCGCATCTCCACGTTCCAGTTCAGCCCCGACTCCGGGCGCGTCGCCGTCCTCGGCCAACTCGACACCGGCCGCTGGACCTGGGAGGTCGACGGCGTCGCCTCGCCCGTGTTCGACCACCCCGGCGACCTCCGGTTTTCCCCCGATTCCAGGCGGTTCGCCTTCCCGTTACAGCGCGGCCGCCATTACTTCCTCCGCACCGACGACGGCGCCGAGGCCGGCCCATACACCGCCGTCAGCAACCAGGTGCGCTACAGCGCCGACTCCAAACGCCTCGCGTGGATCGCCCTTAATGGCGCCAAGGGCCTGGTCGTCGTCGACGGCGTCGAACACCCCGTGTACGACCGCGTCACCGGCTCGCTGCACTTCAGCCCCGACGGCCGCCACGTCGGCTACACCGCCGAGGACGCCGGCAAAGCCCTCCTCGTCGTCGACGGCAAACCCGCCTCGCCCCCCGTCGACCGCTTCCTCCCCGACCACCAATTGTTCTTCACCGCCCCCAAGGCCTGCCACACCCTCGCCCGCCGCGGCGACGACTACGTCATCCTCGCCCTGCGGTACGAATGACTCACCCCATCGGTGATTCGCGCCCGAACGACCGGATCATCCGCCGGTACGGCTCCCACAACGCCACCATCCGCGCCGCCCGCCGCCGCTCGGGGAATCGCTCGGCCAACTCGCCGATGACCCGCTCGGGCGGATGCCCGATCGACGCGAGATAGCTCCCGATCACCACGCCCGTCCGGTCCACCCCCTGCTGGCAGTGCACCCACACGCCGCCGCGCTCCAGTCCCTCCGCCACCAATCCGACCGCCCGCCCCACCTCCGCCCGCGTCGGCTCGCCGTCGATCGGCAGGTGCAGTTGTCGCAGCCCGTCGACGCCCAGCGCTCGTGACGTCGGCGTGAGCGTCAACATCGTTCGCACGCCGCGCTCCCGCACCAGGTGCTCCGCAATCCGCCCTGCCCCGCCCGGCAGGTCCGGGTTCTCGCTCCCGATCAGCCGGCCGTCGAGAAACCAGTAGTGAAACAGGCGGTCGAGCATCGCCCGACCAGCATACTCGCCCGGAAATGGCCCGCCCGGCCGTCGCCGACTACTATGATGGTCGTCCAGGCACCCGACGAGGAGGTCCGCATGCCCAGCACGTTCGTCGTCCGCCGCCGAATGCTCCTGTCCGCCGCCGCCATCGTCGGCGCGGGCGGCGCGATCGCGCTATGGCCCAAGTCTCCGACGCGCGCCGCCGACCCCGCTGCGCCTGTCGCCGCACCCAAACCCGCGCCGCCCGCCGGCCCCGTCGCGGCGCAGCAGGCGACGACCGGTCCCGTCGGCTTCCAAGGCGCCGGCCCCCTCGTCGGCGTCGCGCCGGACGTCGCCGCACCGCCCTACAAGCTTCGCTGGAAGTTCAAGGCCGGCGACGGCGAGAACCGCGCCACCATCTCCGGCAGCCTCGTCATCGCCGGCGACTTCGTCTACGTCCCCGACTCGGCCGGCCACCTCACCGCTGTCGATCTCAAGGCCGGCGAGAAGCGCTGGCAATACAAGTCCCCCGGCGGGTTCGAGACCGCGCCCCTCGTCTTCGGCGGCCGCATCTACATCGGCGACACCGACGGATTCTTCCACTGCGTCGACGCCGCCACCGGCCAGAAAATCTGGGCCATCGACACGGGCACGCCCATCCACGCCTCCGCCAACGTCGCCCCCGCCCCCGACGGCAAGGGCCACGTCCTGATCTTCGGCAACGACGGCGCCGACATCCTCGCCCTCTCGACCGACGGCAAGAAGGTCTGGGAGGCCAAGGGCGGCGACCGCATCAACGCCTGCCCCGCCGTCGCCCCCGCCTCGCCCGCGTTCGGTAGCGGCGTCGCGCTGATCACCGGGTGCGACGCCCGCCTGCTCGCCGTCGACGTCACCACCGGCAAGGAAGCCTTCGCCGTCGACCTCGGCGGCCCCGCCCCCGGCTCCCCCGCCGTCGCCGCCGACCGCATCATCGTCGGCACCGGCGAGGGCGACGTCCAGGCCATCGACCCCAAGACCCGCAAGCAACTCTGGAAGTACGACCAGGTCAACCAGGCCGGCTCGCTCTTTTACTCGTCGCCCGCGATCGACGAAAAGGCCGGCGTCGTCGTCATCGGCTGCCGCGACCGCCAGGTCCACGCGATCGACCTGGCGACCGGCAAGCGCGCCTGGGCCTTCGTCACGAGGGGCGACGTCGACGCCAGCCCCGTGATCAGCGCCGGCCGGGTCTACGTCGGGAGCCAGGACAAAAGGCTCTACGTCCTCGACCTCAAGACCGGCAAGAAACTCTTCGACTACACCGCCGCCCGCGGCATCGACGCCGGCTGCGCCATCGGCGGCGGGGCGATCGTGTTCGGCGACACGAGCGGGAACGTGTACTGCCTGGAACCGGAAAAGTAGGGCACGCTCGGCACGCAACGTTTAGCCGCGACCCGAAGGGCGAGCTTCAAGCGAGTCCGCAGGCGAGCGCGCCGGCCGTCGCCCGCGCGTCTCGTACCGCTCGCCGAGGATCGCCATCACGGCCTCCATCGCCGGCGGCAGTTCGGCCGCGTCGTAGACGTCGGTCCGCCACTCGTCCCCGACCTGCCGGCTCACGATCACCAGCCGCGCGAGCGGCGGCGGAGACTTGGACGCCGGCAATGCCGCCAGCAGCGCGGTCAACTCGC
>DATHXE010000184.1:0-23040 GCA_035459845.1 Tepidisphaeraceae bacterium
CATTGTCCCCGTCGCGCAGCCGCCCCCCGACTTGCTCAACCCCGCCCCATGCTCAAAGCCGAAGACTACAACAACGTCTGCGTCGTCGCCCTCACCGCCGACCTCACCCACGACGCCGCCGCCGCCGTCCGCAAGACGGCCGAGGAGCGCATCGACCAGCGCCAAATCGTAGACTTCGTCGTCGACTTCGAGAAGGCCGCATTCATGGACTCCGAGGGCCTCGAAGCCCTCCTCTGGCTCAAGCGCCGGTGCGAGGACCTCTTCGGCCAGCTCAAGCTCGTCAACCTCGACGAAAACTGCCGCAAAATCCTCGAGATCACCCGCCTCGAACCCCGCTTCGAGTGCCACCCCGACCTCCCCGCCGCCCTCAAGACTATGCGGTAGGAATAGCCGTCACTTGCGGAACGACCCGATCGAGTAAAACCCCGGTCCGCTCGCGCCGATGACCCATTTAGGACAACCGTCTGACCTCTGACCCCCGCCTTCTCGATTCCCGCTTCTCGCTCCTCGCTTCCGATCCATGATCGCCACCCTCGAGCGAAAACCCCTCGGCCAGCTCCTCCTCGACAGGGGCCTGCTCAAGCAGGAGCAGCTCGACCGCGCGCTCGACGAACAGCGCCGCTCCAACCACCAGAAGCTCCTCGGCGAGGTCCTCGTCGAGCTCCGCCTCTGCACCGAAGACCAGATCACCGAGGCCCTCGCACAGGCGTACGGCGTCCCCTACGCCCGCATCTCCCCGCGCGTCGCCGACCCGAAGGTCATCGCCGTCCTCCCCAAGGAGTTCCTCGAAAAGCACGGCGTCCTCCCGCTCTTCCTCGTCGAGGGCACGCTCACCGTCGCCGTCCCCGAGCCCGCCAACGTCTTCCTCGTCGAGGAGGTCGAGCGCCTCTCCGGGTACCAGGTCCAGGTCGTCGCCGCCACCGTCCGCGACATCAAGGCCACCCTCCAGGCCTACCTGCCCAACGAGTCCGTCTTCGTCATCGACGACATCATCGACGACGTCAACCCCGACGAGTTCACCGTCCTCGATAATCCCGTCCAGGACATCACCAACCTCGAGCAGGTCGCCGGCGATTCGCCCGTCGTCAAGCTCGTCAACTACGCGATCTACACCGCCGTCAAAGAGGGCGCCAGCGACATCCACATCGAGCCCGGCGACAACCTCCTCCGCATCCGCTTCCGCATCGACGGCCGGTTGCACGAGAAGCTCCGCCCCCCGTTCCAGATGCACGCCGCCGTCTCATCCCGCATCAAGATCATGGCCGGCATGGACATCTCCGAGCGCCGTCTCCCCCAGGACGGCGGCATCCACGTGATGATGGACAAGCGCCCCGTCGACCTCCGCGTCTCGACCATGCCCGGCAAGACCGGCGAAAAGGTCGTCATCCGCATCATCGACAACGAGAAGGCCAGCGTAAACCTCGAGAAGCTCGGCTTCGGCTACGACACGCTCAAGCAGTGGAAGAAGCTGATCGCGCTGCCCAACGGCATCCTCCTGGTCACCGGCCCCACCGGCTCGGGCAAGTCCACCACGCTCTACGCGTCGCTCCAGGAGATGAACTCCGACGACATCAACATCTGCACCGTCGAGGACCCGGTCGAGTACAACCTCGCCGGCATCAACCAGTTCCAGGTCAACGACAAGGCCGGCTTCACCTTCGCCAACGCGCTGCGCGCCCTGCTCCGCCAGGACCCCGACGTCCTCATGGTCGGCGAGATCCGCGACCCCGAGACCGCCAAGATCGCCGTCCAGGCCTCCCTCACCGGCCACCTCGTCTTCAGCACGCTCCACACCAACGACGCCCCCAGCGCCATCACCCGCCTGTTCAACATCGGCATCGAGCCCTACCTCGTCGGCGCGTCGGTCGTCGGCGTCATGGCCCAGCGCCTGGTCCGCAAGCTCTGCCAGTCCTGCAAGGAACAGTACGAGCCCACCATCAACGAGCGCCGCCAGCTCGAAAAGGTCGGCGGCGAGATCGGCCTGCTCTACCGCGCCAAGGGTTGCCCCCGCTGCCGCAACCTCGGCTACGCCGGCCGGATCGGCATCTACGAGCTCTTCGTCCCCGACGACCTGTGCATCGATAAGATCAGCCAGGGCGCCCAGCTCAACGAGCTCCGCGACCTCGCCCGCGCCAGCGGCATGAACCCCCTCCGCGTCGACGGCATCGAAAAGGTCAAGGCCGGCATCACGACCCTCGACGAGGTCTACCGCGTCACCGCGTGAGGACCTCGATCTGGCCCCGAGCGCCAAGGCCCGCTCGCCGTTGGCACGCCGCACGGGCTACCCGAACTCGCACGGCTGCGCACGCACCCCCGACCGCAATGGGCAATGGGCAATGGGCAATCCCCATGTTCTAATTGCCCTCATGCCCACCCGCGCCCTCCTCCTCGCGCTCCTCACTTTCTCAACACAAGCCGCCGACCTTGTCGTCTCCGCCGACTTCCCCTCCGGCTCCGCGAACGTCCTCTCCCTCGACCAAGCCACGCGCACCCTCAAGATCGATCCCGCCCCCCACAAAGACCGCGGCTGGCAGTGCTGGTGGTACTTCAAACTCGCCGGCATCACCCCCGGCGAAACGATCACCCTCGACGTCGGCGGCGAGAACGCCTTCGCCACCCCCGACAGCGCCCACATTTCCACCGACGCCGGCAAAAACTGGCGACACACCGCGCCCGGCAAGAAGGCCGGCAAACGCATCGTCTATTCCATCAAGATCGACGCCGACACCGCCCTCCTCGCCTGGGGCCCGCCCTTCACCAACGAAGACGCCCAAACCCTCGTCGACCGCATCGCCAAACAAATCGACGGCAAGGACGGCTGCCGCGCCGAATCCTTCAACCTCGCCAGTTCCCGCGAGAACCGCCCGGTCCCCGCCCTCCGCCTCACCCCGTCCCGCCAACCCGAAAACCTCAAGCCCCGCGGCGTCCTGATCACCGCCCGCCAGCACGCCTGGGAGTCCGGCGGCTCGTGGGTCGGCGTCGGCCTCGCCGAGTTCCTCGCCTCCGACGACCCCGCCGCCGCCGCCCTCCGCAAGTCTGCCCACATCGTCTTCGTCCCCGTCATGGACGTCGACAACGTCGCGATCGGCGCCGGCGGCAAAAACCAACTCCCCCACGACCACAACCGCGACTGGTCGGAAGCACCCGTCTTTCCGCCCGTCGTCGCGTGCCAGAAGATCGTCAAAACCCTCGACGCCGCCGGCCAGTTCGACCTCTTCGTCGACCTCCACAACCCCGCCCCCAACGACAAGCAGCCCTTCTACTACATCGGCGCCAAAGACCTCCACCAGCCCGCCGCCAAGGCCAACCTCCAGACCCTCGTCGACCTCTCCAAAAAACACATCACCGGCCCCCTCGCCTTCAAGGGCCAACTCAAAGATTCCGGCCCCGGCTACGACAAACTCTGGAAGTCCATCAGCGGCAACTGGATCTCCTCCACCTGCTCGCCCCACGTCGTCGCCGTCTGCCTGGAGACCTCCTACAACACCCCCGACAGCACGATCGAAAACTACAAGACCGTAGGCAAACAACTCGGCGCGACGATCCAGGCCTACCTCTCAACGCGCCAAAAGTAGGGTGGGCTCCGCCCACCGCTCGTGCACCCCGCTCTCGAACAAAGAGGACGTACTTAGCGGTCGCACCGAAGGTGCACGTCACCTCCCGCAACTCAATGCGTGATAGAATCACATTGTGAGACGGATCGGGCGGCACATCTTCAACGTAATGACGTTGCTGTTGCTCGTGCTCGGTGGCACGGCCACCTTCATGTGGGTGCGCAGCCACTACGTTGCGGACAGCTGGAACGCCCTTGATGTGATCCTGCAATCCGACCGCTTCGTCCAACGGCCCGTTAACATTCTGAGTTCGAAGGGGGCGATCGGGATCGACTGGCGGTGGGAGGAGCGTCCGATGCGCCAGCGCGGTCTACCGGTAGCACAACCGGCCATGTGGAGAAGCTTAAAGAGCGACTGGGACCCTCACAAGTGGGTGCCCGATCCGGCTGATCCGAAGGAGAACTCCACTCGCCGTCGCGGGCCGAACAATCTGCTGGTCGCCCGCGCCTGGCGTGGTGTCGGACTTGGATTTCGGGAGGTTCGGGTCGATGGACCCATGCAGACGACTCAGCGCGTGGTCACGGTCTCTTACTACTGGCTCGTGATTCTCACGGGGATCTTGCCGTTGACCCGGGCAACCTGGTGGACTCTGCGACGCTGTTGCCGCGGTCGGCCTGTCGCCGGCGCGTGCCCGGGGTGCGGGTATGACCTGCGAGCGTCATCGGAGCGGTGCCCCGAATGCGGGCGGCCAACGGATCGCGCAACGGAAACCGCCTGATCTCCTGTATCCGCCTCTTCAGGTCACAGTCCCTCCCAACCCTTCCCCGCGATGATTCCAATTGCCATGAAACCCCTCACCACGCTTCTCCTCCTCGCCCTCTCGCTCACCGCGCTCGCCGACGACGCGCCCAAGCCCGCCGCCCCCGACCCAAAGCTCGTCGCCGCCCTCGAGAAGGCCGCCGCCGCCAAGCCCGGCTCCCCCGAGTTCGCCGCCGCGCTCCAATCCGCCGCGACCCTTGCCACCCCCGTCGACGTTGCCACCGACGCCGAAAAAACTGCCTTCAAAAAGCTCACCCTCAATTCCGCCGGCAAGCGCATCGACGTCATCCGCTTCCGCACCCCCGCCGGCAAGGCCGCCGACCTCTCCTGGGCCTTCGCCTTCCCGCCCGATTCCGTCGACGTCTGGTACATCCTCCCCGCCCAAGGCGAGATGAACGGCTTCACCAACTTCCACAAGATCAAGGTCGACTCGGTGAACAAGAAGTACGAGCTCCCCGCGACCCACAACGTCATCGCCCAGCGCCTCCCCGCCGCCAACCTCAAGTCCGACACCGACTACCTCCTCTGGTTCACCTTCAAGGACGACAAGCCCCACGACGTCCACGTCGCCATCAACTTCGTCCCCACCACCGGCGGCAACACGGATGCCTCCCTCCGCAAGGCGCTGAACCTCAAGTAGCCCACGAT
Source organism: Tepidisphaeraceae bacterium (assembly GCA_035459845.1). Taxonomy (GTDB): domain Bacteria; phylum Planctomycetota; class Phycisphaerae; order Tepidisphaerales; family Tepidisphaeraceae; genus DASPKW01. Next base: position 5,022 of record DATHXE010000184.1, read on the forward strand.
TCGGCTTGGCCCTCCACGCGCCTGCGCTCTCCTACGCGGGCGTTCTCGTGCGCGCTGGCCCGATAATCGTGCTCCCCACGCCCGATTGGCGAGATCCCACTTTTGACTGTTCACATTGAACTTTTGACATGGCCCCTCCTCCACCCCCACCCCAATAACCCCGATAAACCCTGCGGAGAGCCACACGCATGCCAGCCTTCGTCTACACCGCCCGCGACTCGGCCGGCCTGCCATCCCCGGGCACGCTGACCGCCGACTCCCAGACCCACGCCCAGCAGTTGCTGCGCGCCGAAGGCAAGTACCCTACCTCCATCCGCCCCGCCGCCGAGGCCAACGCCGCCGAGGCCCAGGCCGCCGTCACCTACGACGGCGAGGCCAACGTCAAGATCTCCCGCGCCGACGTCATCGGCATCTCCCACCAGCTCGCCATCATGGTCGAGACCGGCGTGAACCTCGTCGACGCCCTCGACTGCATCGCCACCCAGGCCGAAAAGCCCAACGTCAAGAAGCTCGTCGCCGACCTCTCGACCCAGGTCCAATCGGGCAAGGACCTCTCGTCCGCCCTCGCCCGCCACCCGCGCTCGTTCCCGCGGCTGTTCGTCGCGCTCATCAAGGCCGCCGAGAAGTCCGGCATGCTCGCCAAGCTCCTCAACCGCGCCGTCGTCTACCTCCGCGACGAGGCCGACACCGTCCGCAAGGTCAAGGGCGCCCTGACCTACCCCGGCATCATGCTCGCGTTCGCGATCACCACCACGATCTTCCTCCTCGCGTTCGTGCTCCCTAAGTTCACCGCGATCTACGCGAACAAGAAGGGCGCGCTGCCCGTCCCCACCAAGATGCTCATGGCCGCCAGCGACTTCCTCATCGCCAACTGGCCCGCCCTCCTGATCGGCATCGTCGCGACCGTCGTCGGCGGCATGTTCTACTTCAAGTCCGAGCCCGGCGGCCGAATCTGGAACGCCGTCCAGATCCGCCTCCCGCTCCTCGGCTCCATGTTCCGCAAGCTCAACCTCGCCCGCGGGCTCCGCATGATCGGCACCATGTCCGGCGCCGGCATCCCCCTCGTCGACTGCGTCGAGACCGCCCGCGACCTCACCGGCAACCGCTACTACCGCGACCTGTGGACCAAGGTGTCCGACCAGATCCAGGCCGGCAAGCAGCTCTCCGAGCCGTTGTTCCAATCCGCGCTCGTCCCCCGCTCGGTCAGCCAAATGCTCCACTCGGGCGAAAAGTCCGGCAAGCTCGCCCACGTCATGGACCAGGTCTCCGCCTACGCAGAGGCCGAACTCAAGGAGCAGATCTCCAACCTCACCCGCTACATCGAACCCATCATGATCGTCATGATGGGCCTGATCATCGGCGGCGTCGCCATGGCCCTCCTCCTCCCGATATTCACCATCAGCCGCGTCATGTCGCAGTGATCCTTCGGCGTGCCCACTTCGGTGAGGCACGATACGGCCGAACCCCACTTGCCAACCGCCGTAAAAACGGTATACCCTACCCCCGTCCGGATGGCACCGTAGCTCAGTTGGCAGAGCAGGGGATTCATAAGCCCCGGGTCACAGGTTCGAGTCCTGTCGGTGCTACTTAAAAGAAATGGGAATCGGGATTGAGATCGGGGGTGCAGTTCGGGGCACGTTCGGGGGATCGAGTTGCGCGCTCCTTTTCACGGTATTGGTGCCGAGCCCGCTCCCAAGCGGAGGGTTAATCGCATCTAATAAGTTGCGATTGTTATTGCATTGTTCGACCAAAGTCCCATAGTCGGACAGTTCAGAGTCCCTTAGCGTGCTTCCAGGATCACTCGCCATGGGATTCTGGAACATCGTAGAGCGGCTGCCGGTGACGAGGCACTTGGTCGTGTCCTATACGCCCAAACCCTCGGCCCGTGCCTTCGTCGAATCCGCCCAAATAGCCGAGTTGGAGGACATCACCGTCCACATCGCCGCCCTCGACGCGCGGCAAAGCCGGCGACTATTCGGGGTGCCGATGGCACGGCGGGGCATCCAGCCGCTCTGGTTGCGGATCGAGAATCGGGCACAGACGCGCTGCCGGGCGCACCTGATCAGCATCGACCCGAACTACTACTCGCCGCACGAGGCGGCCGCCGCCAACCACTTTTCGGCCGGGCGGCACCTGATGGGCCTGGGACTGCTCGGGTACCTCGTTCTCCTGCCCCTGCTGCTACTGATTCCGCTGAAGGTGCTGAGCGCCTTTCGCGCCAATCGGCGGATGGACGAGTTGTTCCGCGAACTCGCGTTCCCCCTCCGTCCGATCGCGCCGGGAAAGCAGTCCGAGGGGTTCGTCTACACGGGGCTCGACGTCGGCAGCAAGGTCGTGCACCTTCGTATCCTGCGGGTGGAGGGGCACCTCGAGTTCGACTTTAACATTCCCGTCGCCGGGATCGATGCCGACTACGAGAAGCGCGAGCTCCATTCGCCGCACGCGCCCGAGGAGGTCGTGAACTGTGACCTGGTCGAGTTGTTCGGGCAGCTGGAATCGATGCCGCGCGCCGTGACCGGGCCGTTCGGAATGGTGGACGGCGACCCGGCCAACCTGGTGGTGGTCGGGGAATTCGCCACCATCCTGGGCGCGTTCGGGGCGCGGTGGGACGAGACGGAGGTCATCACGCTGGCGACGTGTTGGAAGACCGTGCGGTCGTTCCTGTTCGGCGGCGAATACCGCCATTCGCCGGTCAGCCCGCTGTACCTGTTCGGGCGCAGCCAGGACTTCGCGTTGCAGCGGATTCGCGCCTCGATCAACGAGCGGCTGCACCTGCGGCTCTGGATCACGAACCTCCGGTACGACGGCAAGCCGGTCTGGGTCGGACAGGTGAGCCGGGACATCGGCGTGCGGTTCACGCTCAAGACGTGGAGCCTGACGACGCACCGGATCGACCCGGACGTCGACGAGTCGCGCGACTACGTGCTGGAAGATCTGATCGAGGCCGAGCGCGTGGACCGGATCGGTTACGTGGGCGGCGTCGGGGAGTGCGACCGCGCGACGCCGCGGCACAACCTGACCGGCGATCCCTACTTTACGGACGGAAATCGCGGCATCGCCATCGTCTCGGGCCGCTGCACGCGGGCGGCCTTTCTCGACCGGCCGGTCATGGAGCACGCCCGTGCGTGAAGCTACCTGCCATTGTCGTCGGTGCGTCTGCGCGGCGTTGGCCATCGCGGCCTGGTGCGGCGGTACGGGGTGCGAGGTCGCGCAGACCCGGCACGTCGTCGAACGGGACGCGCCCATCCGCCCGGACGACGTCCGGGTCACCACCGAACAGTTTCGGCTGCGAATGCGGTCGCTGGTCGGCCCGATGTGCGGCCAGATCGAGCGGGCGGCGGACGACATCATCGCCACGTCGCCCGACCTCAAGGTTAAGCTGGCGGCATTACGGTGGAAGGCGGAGGCGGTGCCGGCGATGCGCGAGGCGGTCTTCCGGCCCGACGCGTACTCGGCCGCGTTCGACACCGCGGCGCTGTGCATGCAGATGATCGAGTACTTCGAGTTCGGCGCGGGGCGGGAGGCGCTGGGGTCCGTCGGCGCGGATAAGGCCGCCGCCGCCTGCCGCGGCATGTTGGCGCAGTTCCTGAAGGTGGTCGCCTCGGCGACCGCGTCGGGGGACATCTCCAAGGCGCGCGACGCCGTCCAGCGGTGGGCGGCTGAGCACCCGATCGGCGATTCGATCGCCGCCCGCGAGTCCGCGATGAGCCGGGTCTTCGAACAGGAATTCTCTGACTCCCGCGGCGCCTTCGAATACATCGCCGACGCGTCGGCGACCGCCGACGACCTGACCCGCAGGATGGACGTCTTCAGCGACCACCTGTTCCGACAGGCCCGGTGGGAGGTGGAGCGGTTTCAGCTCGCGCTGGTCCGGGACTATCGCGTCGACGAGACCGTGCCACTCGCCGACCGCGCGGTCAAGTCCGCCGAACGGGCGGTGACGACCATCGACCAACTGACGCCCGACGTGCGCCGCACGCTGGCCGTGGCCCAGGATGCGCCCAAGCTCCTGGTCGCCGAACGCGAAGCCGTCCTCAAGGCGATGAGCGGCGAAATGGACCGGGCGTTCAAGATCCTGCGCGACGAGCGCGTGCTGGCGTTCGAGCAGATCAGCAAGGAACGCAGTACCGCCTCGCTGGAGATCCGGGACGCCCTTTTGGCGCAGGCGACCCAACTGACGGGGGAGGCGGACCGAATGGTGACCCGGCAGATCGATTACGTGATCGACAAATCAACGCGGCTGGTACAGATCGCGATGGCCGTCGCGATCACGGTCGTATTCGTGGTGCTGTTGCTTCGGAGGCGCCCCGCCCCGCTTGCCAGGTGAGACGCCGGACCGCGGCCGGATGCGCGTCATTTCACGACGAGGTCGGATATGCTCCAAGCATCGCGATCTATCCGCCCGGCGGACGGAGTTCTGGGCGGCGTGACGACCGCGCTCGTCGGCTGTGTCGTCCTCGCCCTGTGCGGCTGTGACATCTCCACCAGTCTGCGGCCGATGCCGGTCATCTACGGGCCAGGCGGGCTGGAACTGTGTTCGATCATTCCCGAATCGCAGCGCACGCGTGACCTGCAGGTGTTCTACGCGACCAACCGCAAGCCCGAGGGGCCGCCGGAGCATCGCAAGTACGGTAACGACGTCGGTCCGTCGCTCCGCCTGGGCATCGCCACGGTGCAGATGGGCAAAGACGGGGACACCTGGGACAGCATCTGCCAGGCGTCGTCGGGCCGGGGGGGCGATCCGAAGTTCAATCTCGTCCGGTCGGCGGAATCGTCGGACGCCGCGCCGCCGTGGGACGCGATCAACCGGCAGCTGGCGCTCACCCCGAACCGCGAAGTGAACATTTACGTCCACGGGTACTACACGAGCTTCGACGTGGCGGTCGAACTGCTGGCCAAGATGTTGCACTGCAGCGGCCGCCGCGGGGTGATGGTCGGCTTCTCCTGGCCGGCGCGGCAGAACCTCTACCTCTACGCGGACGACGTGGCACGGGCCCGGGCTTCGGCCCATCACCTGGCCGACCTGATCGAGCAGGTCGCCACGTACACCGGCGCCGAGAACATCAACCTGCTCTCGTACAGCGTCGGCGCCACCTGCGCCACCGACGCGCTGATGGAATTGCGGCGGCGCCACCGCGACATGACCCCCGAACAACTGGCACGGAACCTGCGAATCGGGAACGTGATCTACGCCGCGTCCGACATCGACCTTGTCACGTTCGGGCGCGAGCAAATCGTGGAGATCAAGCGGTTGGCCCAGAACGTGATCGTCTACGTCTCGCAGAACGATACGATCCTGAACATGGCCAGTGTCGCCGCCGGCGGCGATTCGCGGTTGGGTCGCCCCGACGTGACCAAGTTCACAAAAGAAGAGCAGGAGGCGGTCGCGAAGGATCCGCAAATCCAGGTCATCGACGTGAGCGACGTTCCCGGTCCGCAGGGTTTCGGTGGCCTGGGTGGGCACTACTACTGGTACACCAACGACTGGGTCATGACCGACGTCCTCGTGGGTTGCCGCTGGCAAATCAGCCCCGATCAGCGCGGCCTCTACCAGAAGCCGGGCATGTCGCGCTGGTACTTTCCCAAGGATTATCCCGAGCGGGTCACCGCGGCCGTAAAGCACCTGACCATCCCGACCGCGGGGCCGGTGCGCGCTCAGCGGTAGTCGGCGTCAGGCGACATGCGTGCCGGTAACTCGCGGCGAGCGCTTGGCGGCCAGAGGTCCACCGAGATCCTTAGAGGAAGAGTCTACTTCAGGGCCATGCAAGACTTACGTGCCGAGACGTCCGGCCCCGGCAATTTCGCTTCATCCCCTACTTAGAAAGGCGAGGTATAAACAAGAGGCCGTCCCCGCGCTCGCCGCCGGGGGCCATGGAATGTCGGGCGAGCGCTCCCGGTGCGCCCTGATGTAACGGGTGTTCCGGCCGGGCGCTTGCCCGCTCCCATTTCGCCTTACGGATTCTGTTCATGTCCAACCGACCCTCCCCGGCGCGCCGCCGGTCGTCGCCCGCCACCGCCTGGCAACTCGACCCGCTCGAGCCGCGCGAACTCCTCGCCTGGGGCACCTATCCCGTCCTGATCGGCCAGGACAAGGTGCCGACCAACTTCCCCGCCATCACCGGCAAGGGCGTCAACATCGCCGTGATCGACTCGGGCGTCGACTTCGCGCACCCCGCGCTGGCGGGCACGATCTGGACGAACCCCGGCGAGATCGCCGGCAACGGCAAGGACGACGACGCCGACGGGTACGTGGACGACGTCAACGGGTGGGACTTCTACCGCAACGACAACCGCCCGGAGGACGAGAACAACCACGGCACGGCGATGGCCGGGATCATCGCGGCGAAGGCGTTCACGTTCGGCGGCGCGCAGTACGCGGGCGTGGCGACGGGGGCCAAGATCATCCCGCTGAAGGTGAGCGACCCGACCGGGGCGGCGGCGCTGGCGTTCTCGCAGCGCGTCGAGAAGGCGCTACAGTGGGTCGAGGTCAACGCGACGCGCTACAACATCCGGATCGTCAGCATGTCGATCCGGACGACCGACTCGGCCGAGTACTTCGCGACGTACTCCGACGAGGTCGCGCGCCTGGCGGCCAAGGGCGTGCTGATGATCGCCGCGGGCGGGCAGGAGAATGCGAACGCGGACGTGGTCTACCCCGCGGCCGACCCGAACGTGTTCGGCGTGAGCGTCGTGCGGTCGAACGACACGTTCCCGACGACGACGCTGAACCGCGGGCCGGGCATCGACCTGCTGGCGCCCGGGAGCGGCGTGCCGGTGGCGCTGCGCGGGACGACGGGGTATGCGGCGAGCGCCGAGGCGACCAGCTACGCGACCCCGTTCGTCTCGGGGGCGGCCGCGCTGCTGCTGCAACTCAACCCGACGTTCACGCCGGCCCAGGTGATCCAGACGTTTAAGGACAGCGGGAAAACGGTCACCGACACGAGCACGGGGTTCACGTACAGCGGGCGGTCGTACAAGCGGATCAACCTGTACGATGCGCTGCGGCTCGCGTCCGACCGGTACACGACGCAGTCGAATTTCCTCGGGACGGCGATCGCGTCGAACACGACGATCCAGGCGGAGAACTTCGACGCCGGCACGGATGGCGTCGCGTACCACGACGTGGACGCGGGCGCGACCAGCACGCTGACGCGCACGAGCGGCGCGGAGCTGGTCGCGACGACGGACGCGGGCGGCGGGTACGCGATCGGGTCGACCAGGGCGGGCGAGTGGCTCGAGTACACGGTGAACTTCGCGACGGCCGGCAACTTCACGTTCGGGGCGCGGCTGGCATCGCTCGCGGCGGGCGGGCGGTTCCACGTCGAGGTCGACGGGGTCGACGCGACCGGGCCGCTGACCGTACAGGCGACCGGGTCGGCGGCGACGTGGGCGAACATGGCGTCGGCCCCGTTCGCCGTCACGGCCGGCAGGCACGTGGTCCGCGTGGCGTTCGACGCGGCGGGCTCGGCGGGGATCGTCGCGAGCTTCAACCACTTCTACTTCACGTCCGTCGCTTACACGTCCGTCAACATCGGCCCGTCGCTCGGGGCGACGACGGCGGTACAGGCGCCGTCGGCGTACAACCTTTCGTCCAACGGGGCGGACATCTGGGGGCGGTCGGACTCGTTCCGGTTCGTGTACCGGCCGGTCACGGGGAACTTCGACGCAGTCGTGCGGGTGGCGTCGCTGGGCGCGACCAGCCCGTGGTCCAAGGCGGGGCTGATGGTGCGCGACTCGCTGGCCGCCAACTCGCGGAACGTGTTCGCGCTGGTCACGCCGGGGTCGAACGGGTACCGCATGCAGACGCGGACGGTCGCCGGCGGGCTGTCGACGCTGGTCGGCGGGACGGCGGCGGTCGCGTACCCCAACACGTGGGTGCGGCTGACGCGCGTCGGGAACGTGTTCACGGCGTACCGCTCGACCGACGGGACCAACTGGACGGCGTACGCGACGACGACGCTGGCGCTCAACTCCACCGTGTACTTGGGCGTCGCGCTCTCGAGCGGGAACGCCGCGCTGACCAACGGGGTGAAGTTCCGCGGCATGCGCGTGTGACGCGCTGCAATGGGGGCTGGCGATCAAGCTGCTATAACTCGATCCATTGGGGTGAGTGCAATCACGTCCTTGGCGTGGGTAGAAATCTCGCGCGCGGAATTTTCCCAGCGAGGTGGCCCCGGGGGCGGCGGGGTCGGCCATGGGGTGTGCAGAAGCGCCTGGCCAGTGCGTGCGAAACGTAGGTCGCATGCGGGCCGCGGATGAGAATCGCGTGAGAAGCCGCGAAGTCCGAGAGGGCGCGTTACGGAGTGACGGGAGCGGACGTGAGCACCCGTCGGACACACCCCTTTCCCCATCGTGGAGGTCGCACATGAACCGGTTCGTGCAGGAACTCGAAGGCCGTCGGCTGTTGTCGGCGACGTTGACCGATGGCGCGCTCGACGTGCAGGGCACCAAGGCGAATAACAACATCACGGTGTCGCTGAACGCGGACGGGACACTGAGCGTGATCGAGTCGATCGCGCGGGCGGGCCGGAAGGCGTCGGCCGGCACGACGACGACGTTCACCGCCGCCGAGGTGGCGACCATCACGTCGATCGTCGTCAGCGGCGGGAAGGGGAACGACACCATCTCGTTCCGCAACCTGAGCGACGACGACTTTGCCGTACCGGCGACGATCTCCGGCGGCGCGGGCAACGACTGGATCCGCGCCGGCGCGGGCGCGGACGTGATCACCGGCGACGACGGTAACGACCAGATCGACGCCGGGGCGGGCAACGACACCGTGAGTGGCGGCGACGGCGACGACCGGCTCGACGGGCAGGCCGGCGATGACCTGCTCAACGGCGACGACGGCAACGACAAGATCACAGGCGGGGCCGGGGTCGACGCGATGAACGGCGGCGACGAGGACGACACGTTCTTCGCCGCCGGCGACGGAGCGGTCGACACGATCGACGGTGGGCTGGACACGGCCGAAACCGGCGAGGACGACCAGGACACCGCGTACGTTGACGCGACGGACGACGTGACCGACGTGGTCACCAACGCGACGATCGGCGAGGGCACGGGTCGTGGCGGGCGCGGCGGTGGCCCGGGCGGGCACCACGGCGGCTTCGGCCGGCACGGCGGTCGCGGCGGGCGGTTCTAAGTAAGAATGAGTTGCCCGGCTCCCAACGCGCCGGTGGTTCCACTCGGGGCCACCGGCGCGGGACCGGGCTTTTTGTGAGCCTCAAGACTGCGCAATCAGAGCGGCCGACGGCAGTACGCCGTCGGCCGCCTGCATTCCGGAAGCGAGGAGAATTCCCCACCGCCCGGGCGGGGTCGTTCAGGAATTAGGCAGTCGGTGCCGTGACCGGCCGCGATGGGCAGATTCTGGGCGACCAATCCCGCTGTGACGGTCATGGGTTCTTCGAGACCAATGAGCGGCCATTCATAACGGGTGCGGAAACGAGGTGGGCGCACCCGCACCGGTCGCGCGGTTTGTGGTCATGTTTTTCGTTCCGGCGGGCTGTGTGCCCGTTTGTGTGGCAACCCCCGATGGGTCACAAAACGCGCGGCGGCGCGGCAAACGTGGATTTCGGTGGGTCGCCTGCGCGCTCGCGCTACACGATTCGATCAACCAGAGGGGGTGGCCCCGTTTTTCGAGTAAGGCACAACCGTTGCTTTTGGGCCGGCCATGCTGATGGAGAACCGGGAGCGGTTGGTCGTCATCGGGAACGGAATGGCGGGGGCGCGGGTGGTCGAGGAGATCCTCGCGCGCGCCCCGCGGATGTTCCACGTGACGATGATCGGCGCCGAGCCGCACGGGAACTACAACCGGATCCTGCTGTCGAACGTGCTGAACGGCTCGCAGGACGCGAGCGAGATCATCATGAACCCGCTCGAGTGGTACGCGCGGAACCACATCGAGCTGCTCGCGGGCGTTAGGGCGTTCACGATCGACCGGACGCGGCGGCTGGTGCTGCTGGCCGACGGGCGGACGGTCGAATACGACCGGCTGATCATCGCGACGGGGAGCCGGCCGTTCGTCCCGCCGATCCCGGGGACGGACCTGGCGGGCGTGTTCGTGTTCCGGACGATCGACGACTGCGAGCAGATCGCCCGGTACGCCAAGGGCGTGAAGACGGCGGCGGTGATCGGAGGCGGGCTGCTCGGGCTCGAGGCGGCGCGCGGGCTGATGACGCACGGTCCGGCGGTGCACGTGATCGAGATGGCGCCGCACCTGATGGCCGTGCAGCTGGATTCGGCGGGCGGGGCGGTGCTGGGCAAGGCGATCAACGACCTGGGCGTGACGGCCCACTGTGGCGCGGCGACGGCGACGATCCTCGGGGACGACGACGGGAAAGTCCGCGGCCTGCGGTTCAAGGACGGCGGCGAACTCGCGTGCGACATGGTCGTGATCTCGGCGGGCATTCGGGCGAACATCGAGGTCGCCAAGGACTCGGCGATGAACTGCGAGCGGGGGATCTTGGTCGACGACCAGATGCGCACGCCGTACGACGACATTTACGCGGTCGGCGAGTGCGCCCAGCACCGGGGCGTGGTGTACGGGCTGGTCGCGCCGATCTGGGAGCAGTGCGCGGTGCTGGCGGACGTGATCACGGGGACGAACCCGGCCTCGGCGTATCACGGGTCGCTGCTGGCGACGAAGCTGAAGGTGATGGGCGTGAACGTCGCGAGCATGGGCGAGCGGGACGAGAAGCCGGGCGACGAGGCCGTGAAGTACGAGGACGTCGCCGGCGGCGTGTACAAGAAACTGATCGTGCGCGAGGGGCGGCTCGTGGGCGCGATCCTGGTCGGGGAGATTGACGCGTACGGCGACCTCGTGAAGAAGCTGACGACGGGCGCGGCGCTTCCGGCCCGGCGGAGCGAACTGCTGTTCGGCGCGCCGGCGGGCGCGGCGGGCGTATCCGTGGCCGATTTGCCGGACGACCACCAGGTGTGCGATTGCAACGGCGTGTCGAAGGGGGCGATCGTCAAGGTCGTGCAGGAGGGCAAGTGCACGGTGGCGGCCGTGGGCGCGTGCACGCGCGCGGGGACCGGGTGCGGCAGTTGTAAGAAGATGGTCAAGGACTTGATCGAGGCCGTCGCGGGCGAGGTGAAGGCCGACCCGAGCGAGGCGTGGTACGTGCCGGCGGTGCCGATGGAGAAGCCGGCGCTGGTCGAGGAGATCCGCAAGCGCGGGCTCAAGAGCGTGTCGGCCGTGCTGGCGGAACTGGGCACCGGGCAGGACCCCAAGAGCAAGAACGGATTGGCGAGCTTGCTCAAGTCGATGTGGAACGACGAGTACGTGGACGAGCGGGATGCGCGGTTCATCAACGACCGCGTGCACGCGAACATCCAGAAGGACGGCACGTTCAGCGTCGTCCCGCGGATCTACGGCGGGATCACGTCGGCCGACGAGCTGATCCGGTTCGGCGAGGTGGCCAAGAAGTACAACGTGCCGATGGTGAAGATCACGGGCGGGCAGCGGATCGACCTGCTGGGCGTGAAGAAGGAAGATTTGCCGGGCATGTGGCGGGATTTGGGCATCCCGAGCGGGTACGCGTACACCAAGGCGTTCCGCACGTGCAAGACGTGCGTCGGGACCGAGTTCTGCCGGTACGGCACGAACGACTCGACCGGGCTGGGCGTGGACATCGAGCGGCGGTTCCAGGGGATCGAATTCCCGGCGAAGCTGAAGATGGCGGTGTCGGGGTGCCCGCGGAACTGCGCCGAATCCACCGTGAAGGACATCGGCATCATCGCCAGCGAGGGCGGGGACTGGGACATCCTGGTCGGCGGGGCGGCGGGGGCGAGCGTGCGGAAGGCCGACCTGCTCTGCCGGGTGAAGACCAAGGCCGAGGCGATGGTGATGACGGCGCGGTTCATGCAGTACTATCGCGAGCACGGGAAGTGGCTGGAGCGGACGTACGACTTCGTCCCGCGCGTCGGCCTGGACCGGCTGAAGGAACTGCTGGTCGACGACAAGGACGGGATCTGCGCGGGGCTCGAGGAGCGGCTCCAGGAGTCGATCGACACGTGGGAAGACCCGTGGGCGGCGGACACGCGGGCCAACGCGTACGCCGGCCAGTTCGAGCGGACGCGGGCGGTGGCGCTGCCGGTGTTGAACGGGTGAGGAAGGCAAGACTCACCGCAGAGACGCAGAGGTCGCAGAGAAGACTTGGATTGTCCCCTGTCGATTAGAGGAAGAGGAACGATGTCGCAAGTGGCACTGGATGGTGAGGTCGAAGTCGAGGTTTGCAAGCTGGACGAACTGCCGATGGAGATCGGGCGGGCGTTCGAGGTGGGGGGGCGGACGATCGCGGTGTTCCGGACGCGCGCGGGGGACGTGCGCGCGGTGGACGACCGGTGCCCGCACAAGGGCGCGCCGCTGTCGGACGGGATGATCGCGGGGAACTGCGTGGTGTGCCCGTACCACGCGTTCAAGTACGACCTGGCGAGCGGCGGGTGCGATCAGCCGGCGGCGCCGGGTGTGCGGACGTATCCGGTGCGGGTGGACGGGGAGGCGGTGTTCGTGAAGGTGGGCTAGGAGGGAAGTTTCGAGTTCAAATTTCAGAGTCGGCGGGCGTTTGAACTCGATGGGGCGGTTGTTCTTGCCCGCCGCGTCGTTGTCTCGACGCCCCAGTTTAGCCGCGACCGTAGGGCAAGCGCAGCCCGGAGGGGAGCGCGTCGGGGGCGAGTCGGCGCAGAACACGGGTATCGCCCTACGGGCGGTACCCATGGCACAAGCCGCCGTTCCAGTCGATCACGTGCCCGTTGACGACGCCGCGCGGCCCAGCGCGCCGACGGTGTAAATCAGCGGGTACTCGCGCTCAAAATACCAGAGCTTGGCGAAGTAGAAGCCGATGGGGCTGGGGGGGAAGCGTCGACCGTGGCCGGTGGCGGCCGAGAGGTGGGCGACGCCGCGGTCGCGCGCGGCGGCGAGCGGGGCGCGCTCTAACGGAAGCGCACCATTGAGAATCGCGAGCGAGATCGCGTCGACGGCCAGCCCGGTTTCTTCGATCGACGACGGCCCGCCCTTGTGACCGGCCCATCCGCCGTCATCGTTCTGAGAAACGAGGAGCCAGCGGAGGCCGCGGGTGGCGGGGTCGCTGTGGCGCGCGTCGTCGTGGGTCAGGAGGGCGAGGAGGACCTTGGCGGTGCCGTAGGTGGGGTTCTCGTCGTCGGGGGCGTGCTGGTTGCCGAACCAGAGGGGGAGCCACGAGCCGTCGGGGCGCTGGTGGCGCTGGAGGTAGCGCAGCGCGCGGGGGACGGCGCGGTCGATGCGCCGGACGGTTCTGGCAGGCAGGCGGTCGCGCCAGGCGAGCCACGCGAGGATCGTATGGGCGGTGAGGTCGGGGCCGGAGCGGTCGAACGGGAGGTTGGTCCACCCGCGGCAGAAGGTGGGGATGCCGCCGTCAGAGTTTTGGAGGTCGAGGAGCCATCGGACGCCGGCGTGGGCGGCGGAGGTGACGCGGTCGTCGACCTCTCCGAGGTGGTGGATGGCGAGGAGTGCGCCTGGGGTGTCGTCCGCGTCCGGGACGCCGCCGGGGAGGTCGGTCCAGGCCCACGCGCCGGGCGGCGCGCCGGTGTAGGGGTGGCGCGTGCGGTACTGTTGGTTGAGGAGCCATTCGCGGATCGTCGAGCGCTCGGCGGGGGCGAGGGCGAGGGCGACCGCGCCGTCGCGTGCGGCCAGCGCGTTGACCGACAGCGTGGTGATCCACGTGGCGAGGTTGGTGTCGATCGGCCAGCTACCGTCCGGCCGGGCGGAGCGCTCGAGGAAGCCGACCGCTTCGGCGACGACGGGGTGGTCGTGAAGGCCCGCGCCGATCAGGCTCATCGTGACGAAGCTGGTGAGGGGGGTGGCCTCCAGGAACCCGCCGCCGGTGGGCTGGATGGATCGAAGGACGCGCAGGACGCGGCGGCGAGACACGGCTCGGAGGGAGCGCGTGATCGGGTTGCGCGTCGGGCGGTTGTGATGGCGCGCCAAGCCCATGGAGATCAGGGCGGGCAGGGCGTAGCTGACGACGGGGAGGCGGAAGAACCGATACCAGGATTGCGGCAGGGCGGCTAGTTCGAAGGGGAGTTGGGTGACGTAGCGCCAGGGGTCACGGCCCTCGCCGAGCCGGCCGGCGAGGGCGCACATGGTCAGGATGGGAACGGAGAAGGTGCGGTCTTTGCCGTAGCGGGCGACGATCGCGCGGGCGACGTCGGTCGGGGCGAGCGAGCCGGCGGCGCGGGCCAGCCATTTCTCGGCGCGGCGGACGGCGTCGTCGGCGTCATCACCGGCGATGGTCAGGGCGGCCCAGCAGAGGGCGGTCGTGCTGATGTTGCTGTGACTGAGCGTTGTGTCGCCCCAGCCGCCGTCGGGGTTCTGGTGGGCGACGAGCCACCCGAGGCCGGCGCGGATCAGGGGCGCGTGATGATCGGGGGAGTGGAGGTGGAGGGCGAAGGTCGCGGTGGCGGTGGAGAGGGCGCTGCTGGAGAGTTCGCCGGTCCAGTGACCGGCGGGGGTGCGGGCGGCGAGGAGTTGGGCGGTGGCGCGCGCGAGCGTTTGGTCGGAATCGGTGCGGTCGTGAGACGTGTCGGCGGCGACGGTGGTCACAGGTGCAGTGTAGGAGTAGTCGGCGCGCGGGCAACGACCAGCAATGACGCGTGGCTCGCACCTGCGGTGCGAATCCGACTCCACAGGAGTCGGCGTGGGTGGACGGTTACAGGCTCAAATGCCCCAGCGCGAGCAATCCGTAGAACGTGTACTCGACGTCGGGCGTGTCGTCGGCCCATTGGCCGTGGAAGGCGCCCTGGTTCGTCCAGAGGCTGTCGATGAAGTCGAGGCAGGGTTCCTTGACCGGCTCGATGTTCGCGTGCATGCCGACGAGGGCGTGGAGGGCGGTGGCGGTGGAGAGGAGGTCGGGGATCGGGGCGTCGGGGACGGCGAAGAAGCCGCCCTGGGGGTGGCAGCGGGCGAGGAGCCATTTGGCGACGTCGGCGGGCGGAGACTGGCCGAGGTGGCGGATGAGGGTGACGGCGGCGGCGGTGGAGGGGGTGAGGCCGAGCGGCAGGCCGGGGTCGTTGGCGTAGCCGCCGTCGGGCGTGCGGAGGTTGTCGACGCAGCGGAGCATGGCGGCGGGGTCGGGCAGGGGGCGGCCTAGGTCTTCGTAGGCGCCCAGCGCGAGGAAGCAGCCGTAGAGGCTGCCGGTGGGGCTGTCGGGGGTGGCGTCGTAAGCGCCGTCGGCGCTTCGGTAGGTCTCGACGCGCGAGAGGATGGCGTCGGCGGGGACGGTCGTGCGCAGGTCGCTCGGGAGCGCGGCCCAGCATCGCGCGAGGCACGACAGGTGCACGAAATCGAGTGATGCGCCGCTTCCGAACGTGCGGAGGTACGCGGCGACCTGGCCGGCGGGCAGGTCGGCGCGGAGGGCGAGCAGGCCCTCGAGGCCGAAGACGGTGTAGTACAGGTCCGGATTGCCGGCGCGGTCGGCGAAGCCGCCGGCGGGGGTCAAATGGGCGCGGAGGAAGTTGACGACCAGTTCGGCTGCGTCAGTGCCCAACAGCTTGGGCGCCAGCCGCGCGACCTGGAGCATTTCGAGCCTCAAACTCACTGCACCAGCCCTTGATCTCGAGGGTGAAAATCTTGGAGACGACGCGGCGGAGCAGGCCCTTGAGGCTGGGGTTCTCCAGGTCTGCCAGCGACCGCACGGCCTCCTCCTTATACGAGTCGAGCAGGCCCTGGCAGCGCTCGCGGGCGCCGGACTCGTCGATCACGGCGCGGAGCTTGATCGGGTCGACGGATTGGCGGTGCCACGCGGCGGCGGCGGCCTGGCGGGCTTCGCCCTTGGCGCGCTCGTAGGCCAGCGCCAGCGGGAGCGACGGGCGGAGCTTGGCCAGGTCGTCGGGGGCGTGGTTCTCCTCGGCCAGGTCCTCGACGTCGTCGCGGATCTGGTAGGCGATGCCGATGGCCTCAGAATACTTGGTGAGCACGTCGGCGACGTCGTCGTCCGCGCCGGCGAAGAGTGCGCCGACCTGCAGTGCGACCTCGAACGCGGGTGCAGTCTTCTTGCGGAAGATGTCGAGCACGTCGAGCGAGGCGAGCGGGCGGGGGTCGCGGGCCCAGACGAGTTCGGCGCCCTGCCCGAGGCAGAGCGTGCGGTGACCGGCGGCGGCGACGCGGATCATCTGGCCGACGGTGGCGGGGTCTGCGCCGCTCTCGGCGATCAGGCGGTAGCCCTCGCCGATCAGCAGGTCGCCGACGTTGAGCGCGACGGCGACGCCGTGCTCGGCGTGACACGTGGCCTCGCCGTAGCGGGTGTCATCGGCGTCCTCGATGTCGTCGTGGACGAGCGACGCCTTGTGGAAGCACTCGACGGCGACGGCGAGCTTCATCAGCCCCTCGGGCAGGGGGCTGTCGACGGTCACGCCGTCGGCCAAGGCCTGGTAGGCGCAGGCGGTGAGGAACGGGCGCCAGCGCTTGCCGGCCTTGAGCAGCCACTCGCGGGCGATCTCCTCTGTGCGGGACGTGGCCCGGCCCATGATGCGGTCGAGTGCGGCGGGCTCGAACCACGTGTCGACGCGCTTGCGGAGCGCGTCGAGGTCGAGGCGGTAGGTCTTGTCGTCGCTGGTCAGGTGGATGACGTCCCAGACCCAGTCGAGGTCGATCGTCGTGTCCTTGCAGTCGTCCTGGAGCAGGGGGATCGCGATGCCGGGGATGGCGGCCGACTCCATGTACGGGAAGGCCTTTTCCAGCACGGACAGGCAGGAGACGCCGACGATCGCGTCGATTTTTCCCGTCTGGATGATCGCCATGACGATGGCCGAGCCCTCGGCGCAGAGGACGGCGTACCCGAGGCGCTCGGCCTCCTGCTGGAGTTCCTGGATTGAGCACAGGCCGCAGTTCTTGCAGAGCAGGCCGAAGTCGTCGAACGGGGCGGGGCACTTGTCTTCGACGCGCAGGCACTTGGGGAGCAGGAGCAGCCGGCGGTGGTACGGGACGGGCGCGAGCTGGTCGCGCCAGGTCTCGCTGCTGATCAGGACGGCGACGTAATCGCGGTACTTGGGCTCGAGGCCGTGCAGGTCGATGAAGACGTCGGAGTGCCGGCGGAGCTCTTCGAACGAGAGCGGCGGGACCGGCCGGTGGGCCTCGACGTAGGCGCGGGCCTGGAGCTTGAGGCGCTCGCGCTCGGGGCGCGTCTGCGGGATCGTGTCCTGCGGCTGGCGCTCGCGCTCGGGGGGCACGGGACGGGGGAGGGTGAGGACGGGGATTCGCATGTCGTCTGTCCTGTTCGCGTCGCTCGGTCGCTGCGTCGTATTCTCGCGGGCCTCGCGCTCGCCTGCGGGCGGCGCTGTCGCTTGCCCTACGGGCCCGGCGCTAAACGGGGATCAACTGTACGCGCCGAAGCCGAAGAAGAAATGCTTCTTCGCGAAGCGGTACATCCAACTCTTCTCGGGCACTGACTCGCTCGGGTTGTGCTGGCTATTCCGCGGGGTCATGGCCTCGACCTCGGCGAGGGCGGTGCCGCGCTGGGTGGTGTCGGCGGCACCGTGTTTCTCGACCAGGGCCTTGACCAGGTCCGGGCGCTCGAGGACCACGCACCCGCGCGTGGCCTTGGCGGCGGTCTCGCGGAAGTCTTTCAGGAAGCCGCTGCTCGTGAGCGTCTCGTAGATGCCGCGCTCGTCGCGGATCGATTCCTTGGCGAACTGAATGATCGGGCAGGGCTCGACGTGACCGCCGGGGCCGATGTGGTGGCTGATGCCGGTCGCCATCGGGCACAGCGCGTCGCCCTTGTCGTCCCAATAGGCGTCGACGATGCCGATCGGGTGCTTGGCGCGCATGCCGACGATGAACTTGCGGATGTTCAGCACCTGCTCGGGCGATAGCGCCAAGTGGTCGGCCGGGTTGGGGCCGACGACGCGGTACGTGTGGAACCAGACGTAGTGGACGCCCATCTTGATCAGGCGCTCGAGCCACGGCTCGGAGACCAGCTCGTAGTTGGTCTGGCAGACGCTGGTCGCGACGCCCACGATCAGCTTGTGCTTGCGGCAGTTC
>DATHXE010000185.1:0-5482 GCA_035459845.1 Tepidisphaeraceae bacterium
GGCGGGATGCCGTTCCACTCGAACGTGACCAGCCGGCCGACCCGCGGGTTCGCCTGGATCCCTTCCCAGAAGGACTTGAGCTCGTCGCGCGACCAGACCTTTCGCCACTCGGGGTCGAATTGGTCATAGGCTTTGTCGTAATCCCCGGCCTTGAGCGCGTCCCCCAGCACGCGGATCGTCTGCGCGACGGCCCGGGCCTCCGTCGCCTCTTCGGCCCGCGCCTTGATTTCCAGAGCGGTCGACCCGGCGACGCACAAGACGCCCAGAATCACGCCCGCCCACGCGAGTTTTTTTCCGGTCTGCGTGCCGTTGGAATCGTTGATTTTGCGGATCGCGATGACGCCGGCCACGACGCCGACGAGCGGGAGCGCGAGCATCAGTCCGAGGAACGCGAACTCGAGCGCCGCCCAAAGCAGCAGCCCCGCGATCGACAGGAGCAGGGAGGCGATCGAGAGCGGGTTGACCGCGACGTAACCGGTGTCGGTCAGGCCGGCGGTCCGGGACATTGAGTAGAGCTGGGCGAGGTGCGCGTCGTGGACGGCGGCGTCGTCGGCCGGCTTGGGATCGGTCTGGGCGGTTTCTGACATGGGGACCCTCGACCTCTGTCAGGCGGGGCATCCGCACTCAAAAGTGGGTATGCCGGCGGGGATTACAGTCCGAACGGCTTGCGTGCCGATCAGGTGTTCGAGCGGCGTCGCGCGCGTTGTTCCGGCGGGGCTTTGGGGCACTCCGACTGCCCGCCGGTGTGACGTTACGCCTTGTCAAATCGAAAGTAAACTCGCCATGACCAAACGTCAACTGATCGACGGGATCCGGCAACTGAACCAGACGGCCCAGCCGGATTTCCTGCTGCAGTTCGACGAGACCGCGCTGGCGCAGTACCTGGAACACCTCAAGACGGCGCACGAGAAGCGGGCGAAGATCGAGGGGTGGGTGAAGTCGGTGCCGCGGATGAAGTTCCGGATGGTGTCGTAGGGGGAGGAGCGCGAATCGGGAATTGGGCGCCCGCGGTGCTTGCACTGCGGGTTTCGCATGGGCTGATGGCTCTCGCGGCGGGGGACTCGGTCGCTAAAGTGACCAAGCCTCGGCAGTCACTGTAAAACGAACGTGTAGACCTCTCCGGGACCGTGGACGCCGACGACGAGGGCACCTTCGATGTCGGCGGTCTTGCTGGGGCCGGTGATGATGGTGACGTTTCGGCCCACCCCCTGCTTGTTGAGGGTGTCCATCAGGTCGATCAGGTCGGCGACGCAGTTTTTGGGCTCGACGATCGCGACGTGGACGGGGGGGACGAGGGAGATCGCGCGGCCGTGGGACGCGCTGGGCTTGATGACGAGGCTGCCGGTCTCGGCGATCGCCCAGGTGACGTCGGTGACGGCGACGTCCATCTCGTAGGAC
The DNA here is from genome assembly GCA_035459845.1 of Tepidisphaeraceae bacterium. Taxonomy (GTDB): domain Bacteria; phylum Planctomycetota; class Phycisphaerae; order Tepidisphaerales; family Tepidisphaeraceae; genus DASPKW01. The sequence continues at coordinate 1,399 of DATHXE010000185.1, forward strand.
GAGTCGAGGGTGAGCTCGGACCAGAGCTTGACGTCCAGGCCGGCGGCGCGGAGCGCGGCGGCGACGCCCAGCCGCTCGAGCAGCGGGGAATCGGGGAGCATGACCTTCGTCAGCCCCTTGGCCTTGAGCAATTCGACGACCTTGCCCGCGACGTCCTCGGGCGCGGTCATCTCCGGGTGCATCTTGTTGTCGGCGGCGCGGCGGGCGAACAGCTCGGGTAGGCCGATGTCGCTGTGCACGAGGCGCGTGACGTGCTCGATGATGGTCGGCGGCACGGGCGGGGTGGTCAGTGGCGCGGTTCGGCCGAGCGAGCGGCGGACGCGGGAGAGGACGTCTTCGGGATAGGTTGGGGGCATTGCGATGGTCGTCCGTAGCTGCAACGCAACGCGTTGCTGATGCTTTCGAGCGGATTCGGCTTGGGACGCGTCAGCAACGCGTTGCGTTGCAGCTGACTGCGCGTTACGGGCGTTTCTTCCACATTTGGCGGAACGTCTTTTTCGCGGGGGCGGGCATGTCGCGGATCTGGGTCCAGCCGCTGCCGAACGCGGGGAGCTTCTTGACCCATCCGGTCTTCCCGGCCTTGAACCGCAGGACCCACTTCTGCATTTGCGAGTTGAGCTTGTACATCCAGGGCCACTTGAGCGTCTTGGCCCAGGTGCGGTAGACGAACCGCTCGATCTTGCCGGAGATCCGCGTCTTGACGATGTCGCGGCGGAGGTTGATCAGGTGCTGGGGGATGTTGATCTTGACCGGGCAGGCCTCGTAGCAGGCGCCGCACAGGCTGGAGGCCTGGGGGAGGTCCTTGAACTCGTGCAGGCCTTTCATGAGGGGCGTGATCAGGGCGCCGATGGGGCCGGAGTAGACGTAGCCGTAGGCGTGGCCGCCGATCTTGCGGTAGACGGGGCAGGCGTTGAGGCAGGCGCCGCAGCGGATGCAGCGGAGGGTCTCGCGGTACTCTTCGGAGGCGAGGATCTCGGTGCGGCCGTTGTCGAGCAGGACCAGGTGGAACTCTTCGGGGCCGTCCTTTTCGCCGGGGGCGCGGGGGCCGCCGAAGATCGACGTGTAGATCGTCATGGCCTGGCCGGTGGCGCTGCGGCCGAGGAGCTTGAGCATGACGGCGAGGTCGGCCAGGCGCGGGACGACCTTTTCGATGCCGACGAGCGAAACGAGCACGCGCGGGCTGGTCATCGACTGGCGGGCATTGCCCTCGTTCTCGACGACGCAGATGTGGCCGGTCTCGGCGACGAGGAAGTTGCCGCCGGTCATGCCCAGGTCGGCGCGGCGGAACTTGTCGCGGAGGTGGAACCTCGCCTGGTCGGCGAGGCTCTTGGGGTCTTCGCAGTACTCGGTGCCGAAGTATTTGCAGAAGAGGTCGGCGATCGCCTTGGTCTCCATGTGGATGACGGGGGCGACGATGTGGCTCGGGCGGTCGTGGTTGATCTGGATGATGAACTCGCCCAGGTCCGTTTCGACCACGTCGAGCCCCCTGCTCTCCATCAGGTGGGCGAGCTCGATCTCCTCGCTGGCCATCGACTTGGACTTGATGACCTTCTTGCAGTTCGCCTTATCGGCGATGTCCATGATGATCCGGCGGGCGTCGGTGGCGTCGCGGGCGAAGTGGACGTGGCCGCCGTTCTTCTCGACGTTGGCCTTGAGCTGCTCGAGGTAGTAGTCGAGGTAATCGAGCGTGTGCTGCTTGATGTCGCCGGCGAGGGTGCGGATGCCGTCGGGGTCGGGCAGGTCCGTCATGCGGGCCTGGCGCTGGGTGTACTGGTGGAGGGTGGCCTTATTGACGGCCCGCTTGAGGTTGGGGTCCTGGGCGTTCTTGTCGGCCAGGTCGTGGAACTCGAACGCGGTGTAGTCGGTCAGCTCGTGGAGGTCCTTGGGGAGCTGCGGGAGGGTCACGGGCATGGCGTCGATTGTAGCGGGGGCGGCTGTGGGTACCAAAGGCCACCCCGGGGGTTACGACCAACCGGGGCGTGGGTGACGCGCATCACACGATTCCCCTTCAGCTTGCGATTGTTTTTCCGGGCGTGTACGGTGCCCCGAGCGCGGGAGCGACCCTGTTTTTTGCGGGTCGGGACCCTGCGCGGAGAGGCCTTCCTTTAACATGCGCAGAGTCGTCATCACCGGTATCGGAATCGTTTCGCCCCTGGGCATCGGGGCCAAGGCCCACTGGGAGGCGCTGGTCGCGGGCGCGGCCGGCGTCCGCAAGATCGCCGCGTTCGACCCGAGCGGGTTCGCCAGCCAGGTCGCGGGAGAGGTGCCGGCGTACAAGATCAACGACTTCGTGCCCAAGCACTACCGCAAGGCCACCAAGGTGATGGCGCGGGACATCGAGCTCGCGGTGATCGCGGCGGACGACGCGTTCAAGAGTTCGGGGCTGAAGTCACGGGCGTACACCGAGACGCCGGACTTCGACGGGACGCGGTTCGGGTGCAACATCGGGGCGGGGCTGATCTCGTGCGACCTGAATGAGTTGACGGGCGCGATGACGACGGCGCGCGACGACGCGTCGCCGAACAAGCTAGACCTGGCGAAGTGGGGCAAGGACGGGATGCAGCAGCTCACGCCGCTCTGGCTGCTGAAGTATTTGCCGAACATGCTGGCGTGCCACGTGACGATCGTGCACGAGTTGAAGGGGCCGAGCAACACGATCACGTGCGCGGACGCGTCGAGCCACCTGGCGATCGGTGAGGCCTTCCGGACGATCCAGCGCGGCAACGCGGACATGGCGATCTGTGGCGGGGCCGAGAGCAAGGTCAACGTGATGGGGCTGATCCGCCACTCGCTGCTCAAGCGGTTGACGGAGAATAATGAGGAGCCGGGCGGCGCGGTGCGGCCGTTCGACGAGGGGGCGAGCGGGACGGCGATCGCCGAGGGCGGCGGGCTGCTGATATTGGAGGAGTACGAGCGGGCCAAGGCGCGCGGGGCGACGATGTACGCCGAGCTCGTCGGGTTCGCCGCGAGCCAGGACGCGTACAAGATCACCGACCCTTGCCCGACTGGGCTGTCGTACGGGAAGGCGATCTCGAAGGCGCTGGCGGACGCGAATTTGCCGCCGGCGGCGGTGGGGCTGATCATCCCGCACGGGATCGGCATCCCGGCGCACGACCGGGCGGAATTGGCGGGGCTGTCGACCGTGTTCGGCGCCGGGCTATCGCGCGTGCCGATGGCGCCGATCAAGGGGCAGATCGGGAACCTGGCGGCAGGCAGCGGCGTGGACGCGGCGACGGCTGTGCTCGCGCTGCACCACGGGGTGATCCCCCCTGCCGTGAACACGACGAAGGTCGCGGGAGACGTGGGGCTGAACGTGTCGGCGACGGCGCGGGACATCCGGGCGGACGTGGCGGTGAGCAGCGTTTACTCGCTGGGCGGGCAGAACGCGGCGCTGGTGTTTAAGAAGGTCTAACCCGGGCAGACGATCATGTTCGACCTGTGGTTCGAGTTGCCGACGTGGTTGCGGGTGGTGATGGGCCTGGCGCTGATCGGCGTCGCGGCGTTGATCTTCTTCGCCAGCGACGGCCGGCGTGTCGCGATCGGGATCGGCGTGATCGGACTGATGATGGTGCTGTTCGCGGGGGCCGGGAACGACAAGAGCGGATACAACTTTTGAGCCGGTCGGATGACGGTCATTCGGGCCGTTGGCAGTCGTAGTAGAAAGACACGAATCATGAAGCGAGTCGTCATCACCGGCATGGGTTGGATCACCCCGATGGGCCACGACGTGGAGGGCGTGTGGCGGCGCCTGCTGGCGTCGGACACGGGGATCGCCAAGACCACCCTTTTCGACGCGTCGACGTTCCCGACGACGTTCAGCGCGGAGGTGAAGGGGTTCAAGCTGGCCGACCACCTGCCGGAGGTCGGGCCGCACAAGGACGGGGGTCGGAACACGCAGTTCGCGCTGGCGGCGTGCCTGCAGGCGTGGCGGGCGGCGGGGCTGGACTCGGCCGAGCTGGACCTGGACCGGGTCGGCATTTACCTGGGCAGCGGCGAGGGGTCGCTCGACCTCGACGCATACACGACCGCCGGGCTGGCGTCGTGGAGGCCGGAGTCGTCGACGAACGACGCGGTCAAGTGGGCC
>DATHXE010000186.1:0-2349 GCA_035459845.1 Tepidisphaeraceae bacterium
GATACCAAGGCGGCCGAATCAAGACGAGCGGGGGCAAGTCCGAAGGGAGCCCAGCGACTTGTCGCGGGACGGAGTTCGAGGGCGCGGGATCGCGCAAGACGCGGGACGAGTTTGCGGGAGCGTGCGCCGCTGGTCTCCGTCCCGCGACAAGTCGCTGGGCTCTCTCAGAATGAAAAAAATGCGGGCGCCGGAGTTCCGGCGCCCGCGTCGAGGTTCGTGTGTGCTGCGAAAGCGAACTTACTTCTTCGGCGCCAGGTCGATCCCCGTCGCGTCCTTGATCGTCTTGACCAAGCCTGCGTCGTCCGCCGGGACGCCCTTGCGCAGGGCGGCGATGATCTTGCCGATCGAGGCGTCGCTCGAGTCGTCGACGATCTTCTTGGTCAGGATGACCGACTTCTTCAGCATCGCCATCTCGTAGAACGGCTTGAGCGCGGGGTTCAGGCTGTCCTCGGCGACCGGGTTGGTCAGGTCGACCGACATCACGCTGACCGGCTCGTCCTCCTTCTGCTGGAAGAACTCGGCCAGGTACTGGTCGCGCGGGAGGCCGGTGATGCGGGCGGCGTACTTGGTCGTCAGGTAGGCGGGGATGCCGAGCTGCACCCACTTCTGGTTGCGCGGGAGCTTGAAGGTCTTAAAGACGGTGTCGTCGATCCACTCGGAGACGATCTTGAACGTGGTCGGGAACGCCTGGCGGGCGATGCCGACCGCGATCTGGGCGTCCTGCTGGACGACCAGGTTCGACAGGCCTTCGGAGCTCTTCTTGGGGTCGACGTTCTTGGGGTCGAAGAACAGGACGCGGACCTGGTCGTCCATCGGCTTCTCGGTCGAGAGCGTCAGGTTCTCGTTCATCGCGACCGCGTCGGCGAGCTTGTTGTAGTGGAACCGGTCGGCGTGGTTCCACCCGCCCTGCACCAGGGCCTTGAACTTGTCCTGGCTGGTGACGATGTAGTAGATCGGGACCTTGATCGTGTCGAGCTTCTGGAGGTTGGGGACGACCTTGGTGTCGACCAGGTCGGCCGCGCCCTTGTCGTTGGCGAGGGCGAGGTCTTCGGTGATCTGCTTGATCAGCGGGGCGCGCTCGGTCTTGAGCTTGTCGAGCATCGAGGCGGGGCCGCCCTCGGGCTTCTTGGCCTTCTTGACCGCGTCGACCAGGCCCTCCTTGACCCACGCGACCTCGTTGGGCTCGCAGAGGACGGTGAACTGGCCCTCGGTGACCTTCTGGAAGTTGGGCGGGATAACCAGGCGCTTGGGCGGCGCGAGGTCCGCGGCCGGGACCACGCCCCCGCCGGTGCCGGTGCCGCCCGCCCCCCCCGCCGGTTGGGCGAGTGCCCCGGTCGTCGACAACGCGGCGAGAATCAGGCCGGCGGCACAACCCTTGGCGAATCGCTGCATAACGCGGTCCTCGTTTGGTTCGAGAGTCGGATGGGGGTGAAATGTCCGGTGCGGTGCGCCGGCGAATCCGCGCGCGAATCGATACTCGCGCGGTGCGACGCAATCCCAATATATCACCGGTTCGCGGAGGGGGTAGGACGGGGGCGCAACGATTCCGCGCCGGGATCGGAGTTATCAGACTTCCGAAACAAGCCGGGGCAGAGTCGCACGGACTCTGCCTGTCCCGCGCCCGTTGCTCAAGCGCACCACTTGCAATCGCAGCGACCCGCGCGGACGGTCGCGGGCTGGTTGAGCACGGTGAGGGGGCAGTGCTCGCCGGGGTCGCGGGCCTTCTCGCGGGTGGGGCACCCGCAGCCGTCGGTGGCGTCGCGGCTGGGCTGATGGTGGAACGGGCGGCCGCAGTAGGAGACGGTCCCGGAGACCACGCGCAGGGGGCAGCGCTCGCACCGGGCGGCGCGGCTGGACCAGTCGGGGTGGACGGCCGACCCGCCGATCCGGCGGAAGATCGCGCCGGCGGACTTGACGGCCGCCCGGGCGGTGGCGCGCGAGAGGGCCGCGAAGGCGGAGCGGCCCAACCCGGAGGTCGAGAAGCGGATCCCGGACGAATGCGAACAGCGTGCGCAGCCCATACGTCTGTTTATCGGACGTGGGGGGCGGTTGGCGTGAGTGAGATGGGTCAGCCCCTCGGCTAATGACGCGATGAGAAGACATACGCAACCGCAAGCTCCCGCCGGCAGTTATTACAGGTCTAAACACCGCCCCACTTCCGGTGGTAACCCCGTGCAGTCCGCACCGATTTTCCCCTATGACCACTCCCCGTCACCGCCGTCCCCCGATTGTCCGGATGACCGCATTCGCGCTTGCCGCAGGCGCGGCCGCCGCGTTGTTTTTGGGCACCTCCGCGCGCCCCACGGTGGCGGCATCGCCGGCCGCCGTGCCGGACTTCGACCGCAACGT
>DATHXE010000187.1:0-2486 GCA_035459845.1 Tepidisphaeraceae bacterium
CCGCGCAACCCCACCTTCGAGTCCGCCGAGACCTTCTGGCACTTCGCCAAGATCGCCAAGTACGACCAGGCCATCGCCGAGGGCGAGAAACTCCTCGCCTCCAACCCGGCCGCGCCCGAGATGCTCGCCGCGTTCGAGGCCGTCGCCCGCGAGCGCGGGGACGATCTGTTCGACACCCTCCTCCGCTGGGGCGGCAACGAAAAGCTCAAGGACATCAGCCAGAAGCTCGTCGGCAAGCTGAAGGAAGGCCAGACCGGTCGCATCACCGACCGCGGGTTCATCCTCGAGCAGGTGAAGCGCGCCAACGTCAACAGCCGCGGGTTCGAGAACGCGCTGAACAACCTCCGCCAGAGCGGGGAGATCGCGGCCGCGGTGATCCTGTCCGACGTGCTCCGCGACGAGAACGCCGCCAACCTGCACGTGACCGGCCGCGCCCTGCTAACGCGCCTCGGGCGCCTGTCGCTCAACCCGGCCGTCGCCTCGCTCGAGTCCAAGCAGTCCACGTTCCTCATCCGCGTGATCGGCGCGCTGGGCGACATGGGCTACGGCGACGCCGCCCCCTACATCGCCCGCCTCCACGCCTCTACGGACCCCGGCACCCAGCCGATCAAGGCCGCCGCCGCCCAGGCGCTGGCGCAGCTCGGCGTGCTCGAGCCCTCGAGCGCCAAGCCGGCCCAGATGTTCCACGACCTGGCCGAGCGGTTCTACTACAGCAGCTCCTCGATCACCTTCGACACCCGTTACCCCGACGCCAACGTCTGGTCGTGGGCCGACGACAAGGGCCTGATCCCCAAGGTCGTGCCCAATCAGATCTTCAACGAGATCATGTCCAAGCGCGCCGCCGAGTACGCGCTCAAGATCGAGCCCGGGCGCGCGGACACGGTCAGCCTCTGGCTCGCCGCCAACAACCGCCGCGAGGCCGACCTGCCCGAGGGCAAGACCGACACGACCCACGACGGCCCCGACGCCCACTTCTACAACGTGGCCCTGGGCACCCAGTACTGCAACAACGTCCTGGCCCGGGCCCTGAAGGACCGCACGCCGGCCGTCGCTCTGAAGATCGTCAAGTCGCTGCAGGAGATCGCCGGGCAGTCGAACATGCTGTCGACGATCAAGGGCGGCGACGAGCCGATCATCCGGGCGATGCAGTTCCCCGAGCGCGCCGTCCGGTACGAGGCCGCGATCGCGCTGGGCTCGGCCCTCCCGCAGGCGCCGTTCGCCGGTCAGGAGATGGTCGTCCCGACGCTGGCCGAGGCGATCTCGATCAGCGGGAAGCCGAACGTGGTGATCGTGGCCGCGGACCTGAACGCGGCGAACACGATGAAGGAGGCGGTGAAGGAGGCCGCCCGCGTCGAGACTGCCAACGACCCGGACACCGCCACCGCCGCCGCCGGCCGGCTGGCGAACGTCGACGTCCTGATCATCGATTCGCGGAACAACAAGGACACGGACGCCGTGCTGGGCGGCCCCCGCGTGCGGAACGTGGCCCGGGTCATCGTCGTCGAGACCAAGGCGTCGCCGTACGTCGCCGAGGAATTCTCGAACGACCTGATCACGACGGTCGTGGCGGGCACCGCCGCCCCCGCCGCCGACGCGCTCAACGCCGCCGTCGCCAAGGCCCGGACCAAGTCCGGCGCCGCCGCGATGGACGACAAGCTCGCCGAGGGCTACGCCCAGCGCGCGGCGGCCCTGCTCGAGCGGCTGGCCGTCAGCCGCGGGCAGATCCTCGACATCGGCGCCGCCCAGACGACGCTCACCCGGGCGCTGGAAGACACGCGCGTCGAGGTCGCCAAGAGCGCCGCCGGCGTGCTCGCGACGATCAACAACAAGGACGCCCAGACCGCCCTGGCGATCAAGGCCGCCGACGAGAAGACCGCCGACGACCTCAAGGCCCCGATGTTCAAGGCCCTGGCCAAGAGCGCTAAGTTCTACGGCAACCTGCTCGACGCGAGCGTCGTCGAACAGGTGCAGAAGGTCGTCGAGACGCACGGCAACCTCGCCGTCCGTTCCGCCGCCGGCGAGGCCCAGGGCGCCCTCAACCTGTCCCCCGAGCGGGCGAAGAACCTGATCATCCAGCAGTCCCCGGTCGGGAAGTAACGCCCGCGGGATTGATCCGGAAACCGAACGACGCCCCCGATCGAATCGATCGGGGGCGTTGTCGTTTGAAAGCCAGCCGCTTGCGGCTTCGCCCGCGACGCGTGCCCTCCGCGTCCCGGCCTACAATGCACCCGCTGATGACCGCTCCCCTTCGCCTCGATCACGCCGCCCGCCCGCCCGCGCGAACGGTCCTCCCGTGGATCCAAGTCGTCATCGCCTCGCTTGCCATGGTCGGCACGCTCCCGGGCCGCACCATGGGTCTGGGCCTCGTCGCCACGCCGCTCATGCAGGACCTGCGCCTGTCGGACGTCGACTTCGGCTGGGTCAACCTGATCGCCACGCTCGTCGGTTCCGCGTTCGCGCTCGGGTTCGGCCAGTTGATCGACCGC
>DATHXE010000188.1:0-4351 GCA_035459845.1 Tepidisphaeraceae bacterium
CGGTGCCGAAAGCCACCACGTACCCGGGGCCACGATCTAACAGGAGTCCGAGCCACGGCGCCTTCTCGGTTCCGGGCATGCCGACGTACACCCAGGCGCGCATGCCCAGGTTGAAGTTGATCATGTCGAACACGGCCCAGATGAAGACCGACGCCAGGCAGAGCAGCGCGAAGTGGTGCGGCCGGCGGCGGATCGGGCTCGCGCCGGTCAGGCCGGTGAGGAGGCCTTCGAGGATGAAGAGGTAGCCGACCCACGCGAGGGGGGTCATGTTGACGGCGACCCAGCGGGCGAGGCGGGCGAGGTAGCCGGCGGGGACGGCGAGCGCCCAGCGCTCGGCGTCGGTGCGAATGACGCCGCGGCCGGACCAGGCGACGTCGGCGAAGAGGAGGGCCTCGCAGGCGAGGAGCATCGCCAGGCCGAACCAGAGGGTGCGCGGCCATCGGCGGCGCGGCGTTTTGGTTCGTTCGTCGGGAATTGCGTCGATCGTCGTCACGAGGTGAGACGTTATCGCCCGGGGTTGCTCGCGACAATACGCGCGCGGGGTCATTGCGGGGACTGAAGTTGTTGTCGGAAATCACTAGCCGCTGGAAGCGGCTACTGAGCGCTGGGTAAAGAAAACGCGTGCGCCCAAGCCGCGCAACCCACGGAGCAAGCTCCGTGGGCTTTCGGCGCGCTATCTTTACCTCGCGGTCAGTAGCCCGGGTGGGCGTCCCCGTCGCCCAGTTCCGCCGTGATCGCGGCGACGTCGCCGTCCGTGCTCGCGGCGGCTTCGTCGGAGAGCGCCATCGACGCGTGCGCATAGGTCGCGCGGTGTTCCGGCGGGGCGTTGACGATCTCGACCTCGCCCAGCGCGTCTTCCTGTACCACCAGCACCTTCTTCTCGCGGATCAGCTCGAGCAGGGCGAGGAAGATGCCGACCATCTCGCTCCGGCTCGTCCGGCCCGCGATCAGCTCGCGCAGGGTGACCCGGCCGTCGCGGACGACGCGGTCCTCGATGTCGGCGGCGTGCAGCTCGATCGGCGTATCGTCGTAGTTGACCTCGTGGAACCGCGACCGCCGGATGTTCCCGACCTCTTTCATGAGGCGGTTGAACGCGGTCAGCAGATCCCAAACCTGCACTTCTTCCAGGTCGACCGGCGGGGCCTCGTCGCCGCCCTCGTCCTTGCGGAGGGCCGGGTAGCGCGGGAAGCGGCTGGCGAACTCGACCTGCCGGTAGTCGAGCATGGTCGCGGCGTCCTTGAACTTCTTGTACTCGAGGAGTTTCTGCACGAGCTCGTAGCGCGGGTCGGCCAGCTCGTCGGCGGCGCTGCGGCCCTCGCGCTCGACCTTCTCGGGGCGCGGGAGCAGGGTGGCCGACTTGATCTCCATCAGCGTGGCGGCCATGACGAGGAAGTCGCCGGCGATGTTGATGTCCAGGCCCCCGTCGGCGCTCAGCTCGCGGAGCATCCGCACGTAGCCCATGTACGTGTCGGTGATGTGCAGAATCGGGATGTCGTAGATGTCCAGCTCGTCCCTCTTGATGAGGTAGAGGAGCAGGTCCATCGGCCCGTTGTAGACGTCCAGTTCGACCCGGTAATCCAATTCGCTCCCGTCGTCGGCGACGGGCGCGATTCTAATGGCGCCGGTTTTCTTATCCACCCACAAACGCGGGTAGCTGGCCGGGTAATCGCAGGGGTTGGCGGGATTGCGGGAGAGGGAAACGATGGACTGAAGAGGTCGGGCGCCCATGATCGGATTGTTGACCACCATACCCAAACGTAAACCTAAAAAAGGGGCGATGTTGCGCTGCGTTTCGAACGCGTAAGTGAAGCCGGTCGCCACTCTTGTAGCTCGTTAACGGTGACCGGGCTTCACCGATCACCGCTCACCGTTCACCTTGCTTTCACTTTCCCGCGACCGATAATCCATCGATTCCCGCCGCGTTTCGCGGCATGCCTTCTTCATCCCCGCGCCGGCAGCGTCCGATAAACCGTCATCGATGGACGATTCCCTCCGCCAATTCGCATTGCAGGTCATCCGCACTGAAGCGGCGGCGGTGTCGTCGCTCGCCGGGGCGATCGACGAGCACTTCGAGCGTGCCGCCCGGCTGATTCACGACTGCCCGGGGGCGCTGCTGACGTCGGGCGTCGGGAAGGCCGGGATCATCGCGCGCAAGCTCGCGGCGTCGTTTTCGTCGACGGGGACGCCGTCGCACTTTCTCAACCCGGCGGATGCGGTGCACGGGGATGTCGGATCGATCAGACGGGGCGACGTCGTCCTCATCCTCTCCGACTCGGGCGAGACGGACGAGCTGCTGCGGATGCTCAACATCGTCAAGCGGCTCGAGCACCCGGTGATCGCGATCACGGCCCACCGCGGGTCGTCGCTGGCGCGGTTCGCGGACGTCACGCTGGCGTACGGGCGGCTGCGCGAGGCGTGCCCGCTCGGGCTGGCGCCGTCGGCGACGACGACGGCCATGCTGGCGCTGGGTGACGCGCTGTTCTTGTCGGTGATGAAGCTGCGGAACTTCCAGGCCGATGACTTTGCCCTGTATCACCCGGCTGGGAATCTAGGGCGGAAGCTGATCAAGGTCGCCGAGGCGATGACCTTCAAGCGCGGCGAAAACCTGCCCGTCGCCAGCGACCGCCTGACCGTCGGCGAGGTCCTCCGCGAGGTCAGCCGCATCAAGCGGCGGTCGGGCGCGGTGATTCTGCTGGACGAGAACACCGGGAAGATCGCCGGGCTCTTTTCCGACGGCGACCTCCGCCGGTTGATCACGGCCGAGCAGGGGGCCGCCCTCGCCCGCGACGTCCGCGACGTGATGACGCGCGACCCGAAGCGCGTGCGCGGCGACGCGCTGGCGTCCGAGGCGATGGCCCTCATGAAACACTACCGGATCGACGAGCTCCCCGTCGTCGACGCCGAGGACGCGCCGATCGGGTTGATCGACGTGCAGGACCTGGTGCCGCTAAAAATGCTCGACGTCGAAGCGGAAGAGAATTAGTTCCGAGTTCTCAGTTCCGAGTTCCTAGTCGGGAAGCGACCGACAAGAACGACACGGCACGATGCGCCGGCAACTGAGAACTAAAGAACTAAGAACTAGGAACTAAGAACCAGCAACCACTCATGCGAACGATCATCCTCGTCTTCTTCACCGCGTTCGTCCTCGCTTTGGCCTACATGGGCTATTGGTGGATGCAGAAGCCCGCGCGCCCGCAGGCCAAGGCGCCGGGCGCGGAGCAGCGGCAGCAGCCGCTGGCGCCGACCGCCAACGACTCGGGCAAGCCGTACGGCGCGGGCAAGGGCGCGTGGGTCAAGCGGTACGACCTCGAGACGGCCCAGCTCATCTCGCGGTTCAAGGCCGAGGACTACCAGCCGCGCAGCGACGGGTGGGTGGTCGTGAAGAAGCCGCGGGCCCAGTTCTTCATGAAGGACGGGCGGGCGATCTCGATCGAGGGCGACACGGGCGAGATCATCATGGACGACCCGGGCCGCCGGGGCAGCAAGGGCATGCCTGCCGGCAAGGCCGAGACGCCGTCGCGCGGGCGGCTGCACAACGTCGTCATCAAGCTGTTCCACGACATCGACGTTCCCGAGAAGCAACTCGAAGACGAGGTGACGTCGTCGCCCGAGTTTGCCAAGAACCACATCGGCCTGACGATCGCGCTGGAGAACGCGGCGTTCAACAACGAGTCGTTCAAGATTACGTCCGAGGCGTTCAAGGACCGCACGACGGGGCGGACGGTGCCGTCCGACCAGGTGCCCGTGGTCATGCGGGGCGTGGATTACGACTTCGACGGCAAGGGCCTGACCATCCTCTGGAATGAGCGCGACCGCCGGCTGCAGTATCTGGAAGTCGCCCACGGGCAGAAGCTGGTCGTGCACCGGCCGAGCCAGGTGATGAAGTCGCGCGAGGCCGCCCCGGCGGCGACCGCGCACCTCGACGGCGCGCCGGTGTCGCTGGACTGGGCGGGCGGGTTGCCGTTCCTGCCGTCGTTCGCCGCTTACTACGCCGAGCCGGTCGCGGCCGAGGCGCCCGCCCCGCAATGGAGCGGGGTGCCGTACGCGCTGCCGGCGCACCGGCCGTTGCCGCTCGCGCTGGCGGCGAAGAATCCCGCCGCCGCGGCCGACGCGATCCCGCCCGCCACGGCGCCGGCCACCACCGCCCCGACGGGCCGCCGCGGGCGTAACGCCCCGGTGCCCAAGCCGAAGATCACGCCGTCGACCGAGCCGCCGCTCTACCTGGCGACGTTCCGGGATAATGTTCGCGTCGTGCAGGGCGCGGATCTGGACGTCTCGGCGAACGTGATGGCGATCCAGTTCCTGATGCAGGATCAGAGCGAGGACGAGGACAAGGCCGCTACCCAGCCCA
>DATHXE010000189.1:0-20035 GCA_035459845.1 Tepidisphaeraceae bacterium
CCGCCTGCCTGGACGACAGGTAATCGCGGGCCAGCTTGACCGCCCGCATGTTGTTCCGCATCGCCGCGTTGAACGCGGCCGCGTTGAGCACCAGCGCGCGGTCCGGATTGGGCCCGGCGACGGCCAGCGCCCGCTCGAACGCGTCGCGCGCCCGGGCGACGTCCTTCAGCGACCACGCCGCCACCGCCGCCCCGTGCAGCGCCCGCACGTTCCGCGGGTCGACCGCCAACGCGTCCAGGAACGCCTCGCGCGCCGCGGGGTACTGCTGCGCCGCCAGCGCCTCGATCCCCTGCTGGAGCAGCGGCGCCAGCGACGCCTTCACCCGCAGCGCCTCGGTCGACGTCGCGCCGCCCGCGCCCGCCGGCGCGATCGGCTTCACCGGCGGCCCGCCCGCCCCTGCCGGCCCGGCCAGCACCGCACACGCCCCCAGCGACCACAACACGACTCGACAACCGTTCGACATAAGCTCCGTACTCCTGCCCGTCCGTCCCCGCGCACCCGCGGAAGACCGTTCAACTCTTCATCACCTACGGCCCCCCGCCAACGCTTCGCGGCGTCGCGGCACTCCAGCCACGGCGCTCGACCCCTCTTACGATTTACCCGTTCCCCAACCCCGTCACTTCAGCAGCGCCTCGATGATCGGCTCCAGCGCCGCCGGCGTCACGCCCAGCGCCCGGATCGTCCCCTTCCCGTCCACCACCACATAATGCGGGTACCAAAGCGCCCCCCACGCCTTGGCCGTCTCCTCCGACGCCTTGCCAGTCGGGTAGGTCATTTTCCACTCCTCGGCGACGCCCCACATGGCCTCCTCGTTCCCGCCGGCGCACGCGCCGACCACGATCACCCTGTCCTTATACTTTTTGGCGATCTCGTTGAGCGCCGGCACGGTCTTCTTGCACGATTCGCACCACGTCGCCCAGAAGTCGACGATCACGACGTTGCCCTTCATCTGCTCGGCCGTGACCGGCCCGCCGCGCCAGTCGCCCAGTTTCAACTCAGGCGCCTTTTGGCCCAGGACCTTCAGGTGCTGATTCAGTTCCTGCTGCTTCCCCCAGTACCCTTCGCGCGCCAAACGGACCACGGCCTTGTAGTCTTCCGCGCGGGCGACCTCGCCCGTGGTGTGACCCAAAACCAACAAAGCCCCTGCCGCCATCAGAACCGCTCGCACCATGATTTCACCTGTCCGGGGAACCCCGCACACTCTACGCCCGAGCGGGGGGAATGTTCGCCATCTCACGGCCGGTTGCAACGCGCCCCGACGCGCGTACTCGGGGCCGGCTTACGCACGACCGCCTCGATTTGCCGCCCCTACCGTCCGACCGATGGAGCCCGCGCCGCAACTCGGTAAGATCCGCGCCCATGGAGCAATCGAGCAAGGCAAAGGCGGCGTTCGCGTGGGCGCTGGGAAACGAGACGGCTTATAAGGTCGTCCTGGGCGGGATGGTTTTCTTCTGCGTCGCCGTCCTCTGCATCGGCTGGAAGGTTTTCAGCGGCGACCCGCAGTGGTTCAAGGACACGGCGGTCCTGCTCTTCCTGCTCGGCACGGTCGGCGGGTTCGGCCTGACGTGGCTCCTGGGCATCTGGGCCGGGGCGGCCGAGGAGGTCGTCCCCTGGAACGACCCGACGGGCCGGCGCGTCATGAAGATTGCCGCCGTCGGCTTCGGGCTGGCCCTGGCGCTGGCGATCACGATCACGGTGGTAAACCATTCGGAGACGGCCAACGCGGCGCGGTCGGCGCGGGACCGCGCCGCCGAGCGAGACGACCGGGCGCGCTTGATGTCCACGCCCGAGATGCAGGCCGCGACGGAGAATGTCGAGCGGATCAACGAGCTGCGGCGGCAGGCGACGGAGCGGAAGGGTAAGGCGGCGGGGCAGTAGCCGCTCCGCGGCTGTCACTTCGACACCGCCACGCCGAACGCCCAGTCGAACCGGGCGTTGTCGACCTTCACCAGCAGACGGTTCGTTCCCGTCCGGAGTTTCACCTGAACCGCGTCGGCGTGGGCGGTGTACGGCCGGCGGGCCTCGTTCGAGTGGACCTGCCGGCCGTTCAGCCAGACGCGGATGCCGTCGTCGCTCCCGCACCGCAGGGTCACGTCGCGCTCGGCGTCCGACTCGATTTCCGCGTAGCCGTACGCGCAGCACCACTCGCACCGGCCGAGCTCGGCCACGAGGTTCACCACGCCGGTCCGCCGGCTCGCGCTCACCTTCCGCCACGCCAGCGCCGACTCGCCCCACCCGAACGTCGCCTTCAGGTCCAGCGCCCCGTCCGGGCGGCGGGCCATCTCGTCGTCGACCGGCGTCCGCATCTCGAGCGAGATCACGCCCTCGTGGGGACTGCGGAACGGGCCGATCACGTGCCAGAACTGCACGAACTCGTCCGCGGCGGCGGCCTGGGCCGTGTCCCAGCTCGCCCGCAAGCCCGCCGCGTCGACGCGCGGGAAGATTCGCCCGCCCGAGGGGACGAGCGTCTTGACCGTGTCCATTGGCGGGAGCGTGCCGCCGCCCTTGTCGACGAACCCGTGGGCCGCGATCAATTCGTCGCACAGCTCGACGATGCGATCCGGGGGCAGCGTCGCCGCGGTCAGCGGGTCGAACATGGCGGCTTGGTAGACGTGGTCGCGCCGGCCCTCGGTCGCGGCGCGGATGAACAACTCGGCCTGGGTCACGTGCGGGTGCATGTACGCCGCCAGTTGCGGTGGAAGCGCGCCCACGACCGTCGGCCTGAGCCCCGCGCGGTCCACCACCGTCGCGACCTCCACGATCGCGTCGTCGGGCAGGTTCGTGATGCTCCCGCGGTTGGGCCGGTTGCCGTACACGACCGCCGGCCGGCCGGTCGCCATCGCGTGGACGATCGTCGACCCGTACTCGGGCGACCGGTGCACCGGCCCGAGCGGGTCGTCCGATTTGGCGACGCCGCGCAGGCGCTCGAACTCGTCCACGTTCGCGTCGCACCGGCGGAGGTATTCGTCGATCGGGATGTCGTATTTGGCGATCACGTCGCGCCCGTGCGGGATGAACCACGGGCTGTACTCGGCGCTGTGCTCGCTCGACTCGGTCACGAAGTAGCCGAGCCGGCGCATCAGCTCGAAGCGGACCTTGTTGTCGGCGTAGATTTCCGGCCGGGTGTCCATCGCCTCGAAGAGGCGCGGGTAGAGGTCCACGCCGTCCTTCTCCAGGCGCAGGAAGAACGCCATGTGGTTCACGCCCGCGCAGGTGAACGCGAGCTTGGCGGGGTCCTCGCCCAGGTA
Source organism: Tepidisphaeraceae bacterium (assembly GCA_035459845.1). GTDB lineage: Bacteria > Planctomycetota > Phycisphaerae > Tepidisphaerales > Tepidisphaeraceae > DASPKW01. Next base: position 3,249 of record DATHXE010000189.1, read on the forward strand.
TTTGGCGAGCAGGTCGAACGTGCACTGCACGCTGTGGCACAGGCCGACCGCGCGCACGCCCGAGGTGCGGAACACGGCCTGCATGTTCATCGCCATCGGGTTGGAGTAGTTGAGCAGGACGGCCCGCGGGCAGACCTGCTCCATCTCCCGGCAGAGGCTCGTCAGCACGGGGAAGGTCCGCAGCGCGCGAAACAAGCCGCCCGGCCCGGTCGTGTCGGCGATTGTGAAGGTCAGCCCGTATTTTCGCGGGATCTCGAAGTCGACGAGGGTCGCGTCGAACCCGCCCACCTGCACCATGTTGATGACGAAGTCTGCCCCGGCGAGCGCCTTGCGGCGGTCCGTGTGCGCCTCGATCCGCGGCTTGGCGCCCAGGCTTTTGGCGACCTTCTCGCACAGCGCCGCCCCGACGGCGAGGCGGTCCGCGTCGACGTCCATGTACGCCAGCGTCGCCCCGCGGAACTCGGGGAAACTCAGCAGGTCGCCGGTCAGGTTCTTCGAGAAGACGACGGACCCGGCCCCGATCATCGCGATCTTGATCACGCCGGGGATTGTCTACGGCGGGCGCTTTGCGGGCAATCGGGAGATTCGAACGGACACCATCGGTGACACGTCGGGTGAGCCTTGCGCACCGTCCGAACGCTCACGTGCACCGTCGGTGCGACCGCCGGCTTGGTTAAAAGGGGCGATCGGTCACTCTCAGCTTTCCGGGTTTGCGTAGACGGGCGCCTCGACGTGCGGGCGCTCGCCGCGGAGGTGCGCGACGATCTTCTCGACGTGGGCGTGGCCGTTCTCGATGAAGATCTCGTAGCGGTCCTGCGTGCCGCCGGTCACCGTGCCGCACAGGTAGACGCCGGGGACGTTCGATTCCATCGTCTGGGGGTCGTACGCCGGCACGTGGCGGTCGGCGCTGAGCGTGACGCCCGCAAACTTCGCCAGCGACATGTCCGCCTCGTAGCCGATCTGCGGGAGGACGAAGTCGAACGGCACGTCCTGGCCGCGGCCGGTCGTGCAGAAATCCGGCCCGCACGGCGCCATCGTCACGTGCGACGGCGTGATCCGTGTGACGACGTGATTGAAGTGTCCCGTGATCCGTCCGCTCTTCAGATAGCTCGCGATCTCCGGCATCAACCAGTACTTGATATGCTTGGCCGGGAGTTCGCCGCGCCGGTAGCACATCGAGACGATCGCGCCCGCCTGATTCAGTCGCAGAGCGGTCTCGACGGCCGAGTTCTTCCCACCGACGACGAGGACGCGCTGGCCGAAGTAGTCGTGCGGATCGTTCCAGAACTTGTGGACGTGCGGCAGGTCTTCGCCGGGGACGTTCATCCGCCGCGGCCACGCGGTGCCGCCGGTCGCCAGGACGACTTTTGAGACGATGTGCCGGCGAGCTTCACCGCCCTTCTCAGTCGTCAGCTCGAACCCGCCGTCGACGGGCCGAATCGCCTTCACCGGCTCGTACGTGTTGATCCGCAGGTCGAACTGCTGCACGACCGACCGCAGGTACGCCAGGTACTGCTCGCGCGTCGCCTTGGTCTGGTCGGGCGTCTGGAGCGGCACGCCGGCGATCGCGATCCGCTCGTTCGAGGAGAAGAACCGCGTGGCCGGCGGGAACCACGAGATCGTCTGGCCGACCTGCCTTGCGTCGAAGTGGACGTAATCGAGAGCGGCGCGCTTGAGCGCGACGGCGAGTTCAATGCCCAAGGGGCCGGCGCCAATGATGGCGATCGAATGACTCACGAACGCATCCTTAGCGCGGCGGACGAAGGAAGGCAAGTACGCGAGAACGTCGAAGGACGAAACGCGAAGCTCGAATCAAATCCGAAGGCCGAATGGCGAACGTCGAAACAGGACCACTCGCATCCCCCTCCGTTTCGTCATTCGACCTTCGTCATTTCTCGTCTTGATGGTCATTCACCACAGCGTCTCCCGCGTCATCCCCTCAACGCACCCCGGCCCCTCGTTCTTCGGGGAGTTCACGAACGTCGACACGGGCGTCGCCTCCATCTGGTCGGCCGGGTACGGGCCGAGCATCGCCATCAGCTCGTCGGGCTCGCGCTCGTCCTTGCTGAGCCACTCTTGGTAAAGCTCGGGCGGGACGATCACCGGCATGCGGTCGTGGATCGGCCGCATCAGCTCGTTCGGGCTCGTCGTGATGACCGTGCAGCTCCGCAACTCATTCCCGGCGCCCTGGTGGTCGTGCCAGTGTTCCCACAGGCCGGCGAACGCGAACGGCTTGTGGTCCTTCATGCGGATCCACACCGGCTGCTTCGTCGGGCGCGACTTGTGCGCGGTCGCCGGGTCGACCTGCCACTCGTAGAAGCCGTCGGCCGGGATCAGGCACCGGCGCCGGCGCAGTGCCGTGCGGTAGGACGGCTTTTCGGGCAGCGTCTCGGCCCGCGCGTTGATCATCTTGTGCCCGACCGAGATGTCCTTCGCCCACGACGGAACGAGGCCCCAATAGAAGTGCGTGAACTCGGCGGGGTGGTCGTTGGCGATCGCCAGCAGCGGCTGCGTGGGCGCGATGTTGTACCGCGGCACTAAGTCCGGGGGCGCGTGCTCGATCCACGGGAATTTTTCGAGGACGTCGGCGAGGCGGATGAGGGTGTAGCGGCCGCACATTGGGTCGGATTGTACGTAACGCGGGACGACGCCGGCTCCGCGACGAAAACGAAAAGACGAAAAACGTAAAGCATTGTCTGCCCTTGCGTCTTTTCGTTTTGCCCCGTCCTGATCATATCATCGCACGCGATGAAGGACGTCGACCTCCCCCTCCGCTACGCCACCCCCGCCGGCTGGGCAACGGCCGTCCTCGCGCGGCCGCTCGAGCTGCTCAACGACCACGCCCATCTCGAGAAGAAGGCCGCCGCCAACGCGCTGGAGCTGCTCAACCGATGGCCCGAGCCGAGCCCGCCGGAAAACTGGGTGGCCGCGATGACGGCCGTCACGCGCGACGAGGTCGAACACCTCGCCGTCGTGTGCCGGATCCTGGCGCGCCGGGGCGGCCGGCTGACTAAGTCGCACGCAAACCCGTACGCGAGCGCCCTCCACCGCCTGGTCCGACGCGGCCGCGGGACCGAAGAGCTCGTCGACCGCCTGATGATCTCGTCGCTCATCGAGGCCCGGTCGTGCGAGCGCTTCGCGCTGCTCGGCGAGTCCTGCGACGACGACCCCGAACTCAAGAAGCTCTACCGCGGCCTCTGGGCGTCCGAGCACGGCCACTATCGCACGTTCATCCAGCTCGCCGAGCAGATCCTGCCCGCGGGCGAGGTCGCCGCGCGGTGGGAACAGATGCTCGATGAGGAGGCGACGATCATCCGCGACCAACCGCCGGGGCCGCGGATGCACAGCGGTCTCGCCTGACCTCTTTTAGCCGCTGGGCTTGCCCGGCGCCCGTCATCCCAATATCCGCAACCGGCCCGTCGCTTGAGGCTCCGGTTCCGGCTTGATGGCGCCCTTCTCCGCGCTCGTGTTCAAGTCCGCGAACGCCCCCGCCGCGATCTCGAACGACCGCACTCTTGCCGCGTGATCGAAGATGCTCGCCGTCGCGACGATCTCGTCCGCGCCCGTTTCTGCGATGATCTTCTCCAACCCCGCCCGCACTGTCTCCGCGGACCCGACGACCGAGTAGCGCGTCATCCGCTCAACCTGCGCCCGCTCGGGTGGCGACCACAGCTTGGTCATGTCGTCGACCGGCGGCTGGACCAACCCCGGCCGGCCGCGCGTCAGGTTCAGGAACTGCTGCTGGAGCGTCGTGAACAACCGCCGGGCCTGGTCGTCCGTGTCGGCCGCGAACACGTTCACGCCGACCATCACGTGCGGGCGGTCGAGTTGCTCCGACGGCCGGAAACTCGCGTGGTAGAGCGCGATGGCGACCTGCAGATATTCGGGGGCGAAGTGCGACGCGAAGGCGAACGGCAGTCCTAATTCCCCCGCCAGCCGGGCCGAGAAATCGCTCGACCCGAGCAGGTAAACGGGCACGTTCAGCCCCTCGCCCGGCACCGCCCGCACGGACTGTCCCGGCGCGGCCGGCTTGAAATATCCCATGAGCTCGCGCACGTCGTCCGGGAACGTGTCCGCCCCGCCCGACAGGTATCGTCGCAGGGCCTTGGCCGTCCGATGATCTCCGCCCGGCGCGCGGCCCACGCCCAGGTCGATCCGCCCGGGGTACAGCGACTCGAGCGTCCCGAACTGCTCGGCGATCACGAGCGGCGCGTGGTTCGGCAACATGATCCCGCCCGACCCCACGCGGATCGTCCGCGTCCCGCCGGCCACGTGCCCGATCAGGATCGACGTCGCCGCGCTCGCGACCGCCGGGATGTTGTGGTGCTCGGCGAGCCAGTACCGGTGATACCCCAGTCGCTCCGCATGTCGGGCGAGGTCGAGCGTATTGCGAAACGAGTCCGCGGCCGTCCCGCCCTGAACGACGGGCGAGAGGTCCAGCACCGAAAGCAGCACGTTTTTCGACATGTCAAACCACTCCGCGAGACGGCCGTGGGATGGTAGGCGCCTGTCGCGTGCGGCAGCACCCCGTCGTCCTCCTGGGCGCATGGTCATGACCCTTTCAATATTCCCCGCCCCCCGTGGTATACCCCTTCGAAGGAGAACCCCGCCCATGATGACCCGTCTCGCCCTGATCGCCCTCTTGGCCCTCACCTTCCCGGTATTGGCCGCCGACCCGTTCGTCGTTTACGAAGGCAAGGACGGCCCCGGTAAGGGCAAGCACGTCGTCCTGATTTCCGGCGACGAGGAATACCGCTCCGAAGAGGCGCTCCCACAACTCGGGAAGATCCTGGCCGAGCGCCACGGGTTTAAGTGCACGGTGCTGTTCGCCGTCGACGACAAGGGCGAGATCAACCCGAACCACGGCACGAACATCCCGGGCTTGGCCGCGCTCGACTCGGCCGACCTGATGGTCATCTTCACGCGCTTCCGCGCGCTGCCGGACGACCAGATGGCCCACATCGACGCCTTCCTCAAGGCCGGCAAGCCGGTGATCGGCCTGCGCACCGCGACTCACGCGTTCGCCAAGCTCAAGGCCCCGTACGACAAGTACAACAACGGGTACAACGGCCCCGAAGCCGCCTGGAAGGGTGGGTTCGGATCGCTCGTCCTGGGTGAGAAGTGGGTCGCCCACCACGGCGGCCACATGAACGAGTCCACCCGCGCCCTGTTCGCCCCCGGCGCCAAGGGCCACCCGATCCTGTCCGGCGTCGACGACGGCGCCGTCTGGGGCGGCACCGACGTTTACACCGTCAACCTCCCCCTGCCCGGCGACTCCAAACCGCTGCTGCTGGGCCAGGTCGTGAAGCGCGCGGGCGAGAAGAAGAACCCCGACGTCGACCCCAACTTCGGCATGGCCGAAACCGACAAGGAGCCCGTCGGCCCCGAGGTGAGAAAGTCGACCGACAAGAAGACCGGCAAGGTCACCGAGACGACCGTCAACAAGAACGACCCGATGATGCCGGTCGCGTGGGTCAAGTCGTACCAACTGCCCGACGGCAAGCAGGGCAAGTCCTTCGCCACCACGATGGGCTCGGGCACGGACCTGGCCAACGAGGCCTTCCGCCGCGTGCTCGTCAACGCCACGTACTTCCTGCTCGACCTGAAGGTTCCGGAGAAGGCCGACGTGACGATCGTGGGCGAGTACAAGCCCAGCGCCTACCGCGGCAATGGCTACAAGAAGGGTGTGAAACCGTCCGACCTCAAGTAGACCGTCTCGACTTCGCACGGAAAGCCCACGGAGTTCGCTCCGTGGGTTTCTCGTTTTACGACGGATAGCAGGCCCCCACCCTTCCCAGTACACTCGCCCGCGGAAGGAACCACCCGTTGGACGACCCCGCGCTCCCCAGTCCCGGTCACCCGCCCGCCGCGCCGATCGGCTACGCCGTCCCGTCGACCGTCATCGCGCGGCCGACGCGCCGCCCGGTGGCGACGGCGATCGCGCTCGCCGGCCTGGCCTTGTCGGTCACCGTCTGGGTCGTCCTCCGGGACAACAAGGCCGTGTACGACAACTTCATGGGGCAGATCGCCAAGCAGCGGGACGACAACTTCCGCCTCGAGGCGCGGCTAAGCTCGACCGAGCAGCGCCTCCGGGTCGCCGAGCTCAGCGTCGACCTCCTCCGCGCCCCCGACCTGCAGTCGTTCGTTCTTCCCAGCGGCCCCGCCCAGCCCGAGGCCTCCGCGCGTGTCTTTTACGCCCCGTCACAACACGCCTGCCGCGTCGAGGCGGCCGGCTTCAAGCCGCTCCGCGCGGGGAAGATCTACCAAGTCTGGTTCTACCCCAGCGCCGGCGCCGACCCGATCCCCGCCGGAACCTTCCACGTCGACAACGCGGGCCGCGGGATCGCGCTCGCCAAGGTCGCGCAGGACGTCCCGGCGCCGACCCGAATCAGCGTCACGATCGAACTCCCGCCCGGCGCCAAGAAGCCCTCGGGCGCGCCTCAGCTCGAGCTCAAACTCCAGTAGGCCGAGGTCACTCCGGGAGCGGATTCCCGTACACCACGTTGGTCAGCCGGTACTCCCCCGGCCCCACCTCTTCGCCGCGGCACAGCACGAACACCGTCTCGAACAGCGGGGGCGACGTCACGCCCGCGGGGCTCGGGCGGCCCGACCACAGCACGATCACGCCCACGGGCGTCCCCTGCGTCGCGGCGAGTTGTTCGACGACCCACTGCACCGCGGTCGCGTTGCCCCGCTTGATCTCCACCTCGTCGTCGATCAGGTATTTCACCTTCGCGCGGTCCGGGACGGCCGTCGCGACCTTGAAGTCCGCCGCCACGTCCGCCGCCATGACCAGCGGCGGGTGCTGGTACGCGTGATTCCCGATCAGCAGCGACTTGCCCAGGCGCTCGACGACCTTGACCGAGTCTTCGCCGTGCGTCGCGCCGAACCGGCGGATACTCGCCTTGTGCGCCAGCGCGGCGTCGATCGCCACGCGGTCGCCGTCGGCCAGGGCCTTGGCGAACGCCTGCACCGCGCGGGGCCACGCCGTGTCGGCCGCCGGCGCGGTGGCTTCCGGCTCGGTCACGACGACCGTGGTCGCGCCGCCCGCGGCCGGGGGCGGGGCATCGGCGGCGCCCGCCTCCGGGCGCGCCGGGACCGCGCTCCCGGCGGCGTATAACGGCGCGGCGGGGGCGGGGCGGGTCGTCTGACCGGCAGCGCTCCACGACACAACGAGCACCACCGCGGCAGAAACGGTACGGCAGATACGGCACATAGACGGGTCCTCTCATCTTCCCTATCGGCCCCCGCCGCCCGCCGATTCTGCCGCGGGGGCTAAATGCTCAGCCCGCCACGCGTAACGCCCGTTTATCGGACGGCGGCGTGTCGACCGCACCACGCGATATCGCCCTCGGCACTCGCTTTGCGTTGTCACCCTTGTCCGGCCGGCGCACGCGCGTCGGCCCTCCTTTCGCGCACGTCGCACCCGCTGAGCACTTATGGCGCAGACCGCGTCGCCGACCCCCGCCGTCAAGAGCCCCCGCGTGCTCATGCTCGCGTCGATCGCGATCGTGATCGCCGCCCTGTATTTCGCCAAAGAGGTCCTGATCCCGATCGCCCTGGCGATCATGCTCAGCTTCCTCCTCGCCCCGCTCGTCTTACGCCTCCAGCGGCTCAAGATCGGCCGGTTCTCGCCCGGGCGCGTCACGGCCGTAATCTCGGTCGTGCTGTTCGTCGTCGCCGTCATCGGCGTACTCGGCTACGTCGTGTACGGACAGGTCTACGACCTGGCCGAGAAGATCCCCCAGTACAAGTCGAACATCCAGGAGAAGGTCAGGTGGTTCGGCAAGTTCACCCAGGGGGACGGCGCATTCGACAAGGCCAATAAGGCCGTGCAGGAGACGTTCAAGGACGCGAGCAGCAAGCCGACCACCGCGCCTCAGCCGGCGTCGCCCAACCAGGGCGCGCTGTCCGTCCAACCCAACCCGGACGGGACGGCGAAGCTCGTCCCGGTCAAACCCGCCGGCGAGCCGGTCAATCCGATCCCCGTCACGATCGCCGACAAGTCCGCCGGCGCGGACGACGCGTCCGTCGCCTTCAAGAGCTTCTACGCCTCGATCGCGCCCGTCGTCGAGCCGCTCGCCACGCTCGGCTTGGTCGCGATCCTGATGATCTTCATGCTCGTCGCTCGCGAGGACATGCGCGACCGCATCATCCGCCTGATCGGTCAGGGACGGATCAACGTCACCACGCAGGCGATGGACGAGGCCGCCAAGCGGATCAGCAAGTACCTGATCGCCCAGTGCATCGTGAACGGGACCTACGGCGTGGCGATCGGCATCGGGCTGTGGGTCATCGGCGCCACGTTCGGTGGGAACGAGCCGTCCTTCCCCAATTTCCTCCTGTGGGGCCTGCTGACCGCGATCCTCCGGTTCATCCCGTACATCGGGCCATGGATCGGGGCCGCATTCCCGATCGCGATCTCGCTCGCGGTCTACCACGGGATGGCCGTCCCGCTCGCCGTGCTGGGCATGTTCTTGGTCATCGAGCTGATCTCGAACAACGTGATGGAGCCGTGGCTCTACGGGAGCAGCACGGGCATCAGCGAGGTCGCGATCCTCGTGGCGGCCGTGTTCTGGACCTGGCTCTGGGGCACGCCCGGCCTGCTCCTGGCGACCCCGCTGACGACGATCATCGTCGTCATGGGCAAGTACATCCCGCAGCTCGAATTCCTCAACATCCTGCTCGGCTCCGAGCCCGCCCTGGAGCCCAAGTACCGCCTGTACCAACGTCTGCTGGCCGAGGACGCCGAGGAGGCCGAGGAACTGTTGACCGAGTACGTGGGCGAGCGGTCACTCGCGAAAGTGTACGACGAGATCGTCCTGCCGGCGCTCGGCTTGGCCGAGGCCGACCGCCACCGCGACCGTCTCGACGAGCGCAAGCAGGCCGTGATCCGCACGGAGGTGCGGGAGTTGGTCGAAGAGATGGCGGACCTGCCCGCGTCGGCCGAGGGGGCCAAGGCGCGGCCGCCCACCGAGACGCCCGGCGGGGTCGCCGTGGTCGCGGCCGGTAATGGTAATGGTCAGGCCAAGCCCAAGATCGTCGACACGGTCTGCGGGACGGACGACGGCCCTAGCACCGACGCCGGGGCCGTCGCGTACGAGCGCCCGATCCTCGTGATCCCCGCGCGCGACGAGGCGGATGAGATCGCCGGCGTCATGCTGTCCCAACTGCTCGACCGCCGTGGCTACCGGGCCGAGTACGTGTCGGTCGAGAAGCTGGCCAGCGAGTACGTGCAGATGGTCGAGGAGAAGGGCGCGCAGGTCGTGTTCGTCTCGGCCCTGCCGCCGGCCGCGGTCACGCACGCCCGGTACATCGTCAAGCGCCTGCGGGCGAAACTGCCGGACCTGAAGGTCATCGTCGGCCTGTGGACGCTGTGCGGCGAGGACACCGTGCGCAAGGCCAAGGCCCGGATCGCCGCCGCCGGCACCGACCTGACCGTGTGCAACCTGGAGGACGCGATCGAGCAGCTCCGGCAGGTGGTCGCGCCGCTGCTGATCGACGACGCGAAGACCGTGCGCGAAGCCGAGCAGGACGACCGCGCCCGCACCCAGCGCGCCGAGCCAGCAAAGCCCGACCCGAAGCGCGATCCGGAGCGGACCGGGGCATCTCGCGAGCGCTCGGACGTTCGGGGAGCGCCCTGATGGACTCCCCAGACAACCCACGGAACAAGGTCCGCGGGCTTTCGGCGTGCCTTGATTGTCGCAACGCAAAACGGCGCGCAACATGTGGCGCGCCGTCTCGTCATTCGACCTTCGTCATTGATTCGAGCTTCGAGATTCGTCCTTAGCAATTCTCGCTACTTCTTCATCGACTCCACGCCGCCCATGATTTCCGCGAGCTCGGTCGTGATCTGGCTCTGGCGGGCGCGGTTGTATTGCATGGTCAGGCTCTTGACCATCTTGTCCGCGTTGTCGGTCGCCGACTTCATCGCGACCATCCGCGCCACGTTCTCCGACGACGCCGCGTCCAGGAACGCCTGGAACAGCGCCGTCTTGACCGTCAGCGGCAGCAGGTAGTCCAGGATGCCCTTCGGGTCGGGCGAGAAGTCGTACACCGTCTCGGCGACCAGTTGGCCGACCCCCGCGTGCTGGTGGGCCGTGTGGGCCGCGCCGGTCCGCTTGGCGTCCAGGCTTCCCGCCGCCAGCTGGGCTTCCTTCTCGGCCGACTGGTTGGCGATGTGGTCGAGCGTCTGCGACAGCCCCGCCAGCGGGAGCACCTGCATGACCTCCGCCTTCTGCTGACCGGTCGAGATGAAGTTCATGTACGCCACGTAGACGCCGTCGAGCTCGCCGGATGTGAACGCGTCCATGATCTTGCCCGCCCCGCGCTCGACCTCGGCGAACTTGGGCGTGTCCGAGTCGATCTCCACCCGCCCCTTGATCGGCCGCTTCTGGAACGTGAAGTACGCGATCCCCTTCTTGCCCACCACGTACAGGTCGATCGCCATGCCGGCGGCCTCCTGCTGGCGGATGAACACCTGCGCCGCCCGGATCACGCTGCCGTTGTACGCCCCGGCCAGGCCGCGGTTGGACGTGATCACGAACAGGGCGATGCGCTTGGTGCGGTTCTTGTCGTTCACCTCGCGCAGGAGCGGGTGCTCGACGTTCCCGCCGACCGCCGCCGCCAGTTCCGCGACCAGTTCCCGCACCTTGAGCGTATACGGCTTGGTCCCGACGGCCCGGCGGAGGGCCTTCTGGAACTTCGCGGTCGCGATCATCTGCATGGTCTTGGTGATCTTGCGGATGTTGCGGACCGCCTTGCGGCGCTTGACGATAGCACGGGCCTTGGCCATGGGGCGGAGTGTACGGAACGGGGGTGATGGTGTCTAGAAACCGGCCCGGACGGGGGTGGGGCGGATTGTCGCACTGCGCGGCGCACGGGGCCGACGCAACGAATAGGCCCGATGGGGCGATAACCGCCTGTTGGCGACGAAGGGGTCGCCAATAGCCCTTTTCAGGAGCCGCCCATGATGGCCCGCCTCCCGCTCGCGTTGGTCGTGTTCGGATTGTTGACCGGCACCCTGTCGTCGTCCGCCGCCGCCCGGCCGGACCTGTCGACCCCGAAATCGGCGGCGCTGGCGTTCGCCCGTGCGCTGGAGACGGGCGACGAGGAGACCGTGCGCGCCACCTCGACCGCGTCGGCCGACGCCGACTACGCGAAGATGCGGAACGTGTCGGCCGTGTACATGGCGCTGGCCCGATTTCACGAGGCCGCGGCGGCGCGATACGGTGCCGCCGCCGCCGCCCCGGTTGCGGCCCAGGCGTGCTCGTTCTCGACCAACGTCGCCGCCGGCACGCCCAACGAAGACGGAGACTCGGCGTACCTGACGCTCGCCAACGCCGCCGCCGGTGAGCCGCCGCTGATCCTCGCGCGCACCGGCGGCGCGTGGAGGGTCGACACCCACAGGCTCTTCCTCAACGTGACCTTCGCGATGACGGTCGCCCAGGGCGGGCGCATCGCCCGGAACCTCGACGCGACGACCCAGGAAGTCGCCGCCGGCCGCTACGCCACCATGGCGGAGGCCGAACTCGCCTTCCGGATGCGCTCGAATCCCGACGCCGCGCGTCCGACGACCGTGCCCGACGCCGAAACCCGGCCCAAGCCCCGCATGCGGCGAATCCCGGGCAAGTAGGCGCGCGGCACAGTAGGCAGTAGGCAGTGGGCAGTGGGCAGTGGGCAATCGGCAATCGGCAATCGGTGATCACCATGGACAATCCCCCCCTCCCCGCTAACCTTCGCCGTCCGTGTCCCACTGGCAGGTCATGTTCTTCGCCGTCCTGGCGATCTTCGCGGTCGCGTGCGTCGGCGCGCTGGCCCGGCGGCTCGACTGGCTCACCGAGGAGGCCGACCGGTCGCTCCTGACGCTGGTCGTGAAGGTCCTGTTCCCCGCGTTCATCCTGGATGTGACCTGGGACAGCGCCGTGCTGCGCGACCCGAAGAACCTCGTTTGGCCGCCGCTGGTCGGGGCCGTCAGCGTCCTGCTCGGGTTCGCGGTCGCGTGGTACTTCGGAAAAGCCATGGGCGGCCGGGCCGGCGTGGGCGAGCCCGCCCAGCGCCGCACGTTCGCCCTGTGCGTCGGCCTGTACAACTACGGCTACGTCCCCCTGCCGCTGGCCGGCGCGCTGTTCGGCAAGGACACCGTTTCGGTCATGTTCGTCCACAACCTCGGCGTCGAGGTCGTCATGTGGACGGTCGGCGTCATGCTCATCAGCGGACACGTCGCCCGCGACTGGCCCAAGCGCATCCTCAACGGCCCGACGCTGGCGATCATCGCCTCGCTCGCCCTGAACTTCACCGGCGGGCACGCGTACGTCCCCGACTTCGTCCGCCAGGGCATCCACCTGATCGCCGGGGCGGCGATCCCGCTGAGCGTGATCCTGATCGGCGCGATCGCCGCCGACGAGTTCAACGCCCAGACCGTCCGCCGCGGCGGCCGGGTGGTCTTCTGGTCGTGCGTCCTGCGCCTGGGCGTCCTGCCGGCGATGTTCCTCGCGCTCGCCCTGCTCGTCCCCGCGTCGACGGAGCTCAAGCGCGTGATCGCCGTCCAGGCCGCCATGCCGACGGCGACCTTCCCGATCGTCATGGCGAGGACGTACAACGGCGACCCCGCGACGGCCCTGCGCGTGTGCATCGGCACGAGCGCCGTGAGCCTGGCGACGATGACGCTGTGGCTGAGCGCGGGATTGTGGTTGCTTGGGGTGCGCTGAACTCGCGACCGCACTGGCACCGTCGGGCGCGCCCCGCAAGCGGGGCGGCTACAAGAGGATGTTCACCCCTTCTTCTGCTCCTTCGCCCACGTGTCCTTTAAACTCACCGACCGGTTGAACACGATCCGCCCGTCGGCCGAATCTTTGTCGACGACGAAATATCCCTGCCGCTCGAACTGGAAGCTCGAGCCCGAGGCCGCGCCCTTTACGCTCGGCTCGACTTTCGCCGCCGGCAAGACCGTCTCGCTGTTCGGGTTGAGGTTGACCGTCCAGTCGGCTCCGTCCGGGAAGTCCTCCGGGTCCGGCTTGGTGAACAGGTACTCGTACAGTCGCACCTCCGCGTCAACGGCGTGGGCCGCGCTCACCCAGTGGATCGTGCCCTTCACCTTCCGCCCGTCTGGCGGGTTGTTTCCGCCCCGGGTGGCCGGGTCGTACGTGCAGTGCACTTCCGCGACTTCGCCGGTCGCGTCCTTGATGACGTTCGTGCACTTCACCCAGTATGCGTAGCGCAGCCGCACCTCGTTCCCCGGGAACAGGCGGAAATACTTCGGCGCCGGCGTCTCCATGAAGTCGTCGCGCTCGATGTAGATCTCGCGCGAGAACGGCACCTTCCGCGTGCCGGCCGACTCGTCCTCCGGATTGTTCACCGCGTCGAGCTCCTCGCCCGGCCCCTCCGGGTAATTCGTGATCACGACCTTGAGCGGCCTAAGCACGCCCATGACGCGCAGGGCCCGCTTGTTGAGGTCGTCGCGCAGGAAGTTCTCCAGCACCTGCACTTCGACCGTGCTGTTGAACTTGTTCACGCCGATGTGCTTGCAGAACGCGCGGATCGCCTCGGGCGTGTACCCCTTGCGGCGGAACCCGCTGATCGTCGGCATGCGCGGGTCGTCCCACCCGCGCACGGTCTTCTCCTGCACGAGTTGAAGCAGCTTGCGCTTGCTCAGCATCGTGTAGGTCAGGTTCAGGCGGGCGAACTCGATCTGCTGCGGGTGCCAGATCTTCTTGCCCCACGGGCCGCTGCCGTCATCGGTCCGGCCCTCGTTCACCGCGTCGATGAACCAGTCGTACAGCGGCCGGTGGTTCTCGAACTCCAGCGTGCAGATCGAGTGGGTGACCTTTTCCAGCGAGTCCTCGAACCCGTGGGCCCAGTCGTACATCGGGTAGATGCACCAGGTGTCGCCGGTGTTGTGGTGCGTCTCGTGCAGGACGCGGTACATGACCGGGTCGCGCAAATTGATGTTCGGGGACGCCATGTCGATCTTGGCCCGCAGGACCTTCGATCCGTTGGCGAACTCCCCCTTTTTCATGCGTTCCAGCAGGTCGAGATTCTCTTCCACCGACCGATTCCTGAACGGGCTCTCGACGCCGGGTTTGGTCAGCGAGCCCCGGCCCCGGCTGATCTGCTCGGGCGATTGGTCGTCGACGTACGCCTTCCCCTTCTTGATCAGTTCCTGCGCCCAGGCGTACATCTGGTCGAAGTAGTCGCTGGCCCAGAGCGTCTGCGCCGGCTTGAAGCCGAGCCAGGAGACGTCGGCCTCGATGCTCTTGACGTACTCCTCTTCCTCCTTGGCCGGGTTCGTGTCGTCGTACCGCAGGTTGCACGTTCCGCCGTACTCGAGCGCGATGCCCCAATTGAGGCAGATGCTCTTGGCGTGCCCGATGTGCAAATACCCGTTCGGCTCCGGCGGGAAGCGCGTGGCGACCCGCCCGGCCCACTTGCCGGTGCGCAGGTCCTCCTCCACGATCCGGCGGACGAAGTCCAGCCCCTCGCGGTTCTTCTCGGCAGGGGACGAATCGGCGTTGTTGGTCGGCGGCGTGTTGGCGTTCTCGGACATGGGCGGGGGTCCTGTGCGTCCTTGCGTGCGGGTTGGGTCGGTCGACCCGGATTCTAGGGGGATCGGCCGCCGCGCACCACGGTAACGGTTAACGATTCGCCCATAAAGGGATGCGCGGCGGGTGGCACGGTTGCCCGTCTGCCGATCGCGCGCAAGCCGGGGAGATACGACCAACGTCCAATAGGCCGACGCCGCATCCCAAGGTCTCCTGTCCGGGGCGAGAAGAACGGTAGCGGCTCACACGTCCCGAGCCCGGTAGCAGTTCAATTCGTCGTTCGGCAACTGTTGCCACGTCAACACCGTGTAAGGGCCCCTGACGTTTGCGAAGCGGGATAACAAGCGGCGCGGCCCGCGGCGCGGAGGGAATCGAGGATGCTCTGGAGCGCGTACATTTCGGTCGGCCTGTTCGTCGCCCTGCTCGGGGGAATGGCGGTCGGCCGCCGGGCGCGGGCGCGGTCGGGCGCGGCGGACGACGAGGGCGGGACCGCGTCGGACGGCATCGTCTACGCCGTCCTGGGCCTGCTGATCGCGTTCACGTTCACCAACGCCGCCTCGCGATTCGACGAGCGGAGGCGCCTGATCCTCCAGCAGTCGAACGCCCTGGGGACCGCGAACCTGCGGCTGGACGTGCTCCCCCCCGACGACCGCCGGGCCGTGCGCGAGCAACTCGCCCGGTGGATCCGGTTGGCGTTGGCCGTCAGAGAGGCCGCGTCCGACCCCGAGCGGCTCCGCGCGGCGCTCGCCGAGGCCGACCGGGTCCAGAACGAGGCCTGGCGTCTCGCCGTCGCCGCCGTCGAGCGAAAACAGCAGCCCGCGCTCAACGCGTTCGTGCTCGCGCCGTTCAACGACTGGATCGACCTGACGACCAGCCGCCTGGCGATGGACGACATGGGGTCGCCGCCCATGGTGATGCCGTCGCTCGTGGCGCTCGCGCTCGTCGCCTCGGTGCTGGCCGGCGTGAGCATGAAGCGCCGGGGGCGGCGCGACGTGCTGCACATGGTCGCGTTCGCCGCCGCCGTCGCGTTCTCGATCTACGTGATCCACGACTTGAACCACCCGCGGTCCGGCCTGATCACCGTCAACGCCATGGACGAAACGATGCGGCAATTGCTGCCGGCCGTCGAACGGCCGACCGACGGGACGAAGTGAGGGGCGGAACGCGATCTCGTCTGCGCCGCCGGCCTCAGAACGCCCAGGCCTACCTCCAAGCCCCGGCGATCGCGAGCGCCCTCGATGAGCAGTGAACAGAACGGACAATTGACAACGAACGCGCTCACTGCCGCTTCGACATGATCCGCCGGAGTTCCCGGTCCTGCTCCTTCTTCCGGATCGAGTCGCGCTTGTCGTGCTGCTGCTTGCCCTTGGCGACGCCGATCTCGACCTTCGCCCGCCCGTCCTTGAAGTAGAGCGCGATCGCGACCAGCGTGACCCCCTTGGTCGCCATCGCCGCCTCGAGCTTTTTTATCTCGCGCCGGTGCGCCAGCAACCGCCGCTCGCGCTTGGCCTCGTGGTTGTACCGCGTGGCCGGCCCGTACGGGTCGATGTGCGCGTTGTGCAGCGTGAGTTGCCCCCCGTCGACCCGGGCGAACGCATCCGCGATCTGCGCCTTCCCGTCGCGCAGGCTCTTGACCTCGCTCCCGAGCAACACGATCCCGCACTCGAGCTTGGACTCGATGTGGTACTCGTGCGTCGCCCGGCGGTTGACGATCCGGGTGGTGTTGTTGGCGGACGGCTTGGGCATCTTCGTGACGCCGATCTTAGCCCACCCAACCCGGTTGGGCTACGGGACGAACTCGCCGCAGAGTTCACCGAGTCACAGAGATCAAGACGCGCTGCGAGCGTTCCGCCACCGATTCGCCCCCTGCTCCTCTGTGTCTCTGTGTGCTTTGTGGCGATTCGATGGTCATTCCGCGTCCCGGAGCTCCGCCCAGAGGCTCTCGAGGTCGAGGTACAGGTCGACCCGGGCGCTCCCGTCCTCGCGGTACTCGGTCTTGCCGATCCGGGCGGCTTGCAGGGCGCGGGTGACGGCGGCGTCGACCCGGCGGGAGTCTTTCGCGGCCTCGCCGATCGTGCGCCCGCGCCATTCCAGCGCCTCGACCTGCGCCCGCAGTTTTGCCTCGGCGCCGGCCTCGGCGGCGCGGGCGGTCATGAGGCGGCCCTTGCGGGGGGTGCCGATGCCGTCGGCCTCGAGGCGGCGGCCGACCCACGCGGGGGCGTCGGCGCCGCCGCGGCGCGGGCCCGC
>DATHXE010000190.1:0-2076 GCA_035459845.1 Tepidisphaeraceae bacterium
CCGTCGGCCGCGTACTTGCACATCTGCTTCACCTTCGCCGGCAGCAAGTTGGACACGACCGAAATGACCCCCTTCCCGCCGACCGACATGATCGGCAGCGTCAGCGAGTCGTCCCCCGAGATCACGACCAAATCGTGCGTCAGCGAGATGATCTCGCTCGTCATGTCCAGCACGCCCGTCGCCTCCTTGATCGCCACGATGTTCGGGTGCTGCGCCAGCTTGGCGACCGTCTGCGCCGCCATCGTGATGCCCGTCCGGCCCGGGATGTTGTACAAACAGATCGGCAGGTCCACCGCGTCCGCCAGCGTCATGAAGTGGCGGTACAGCCCCTCGGCGCTGGGCTTGTTGTAATACGGGTTGACGCTTAGCCCTGCCGAGCAACCGGCGTCCTTCGCCGCCCGGTGCAGCTCGATCGCCTCCGCCGTGGAGTTCGCCCCCACCCCGCCCACGACCGGCACGCGCCCGCGCGCGTACTGCACCGCCAGCTCGATCACGCGCACGTGCTCCTTCCAATCCACCGTCGGCGACTCCCCCGTCGTCCCGACCGGTACGAGCCCGTCGATGCCGTTGGTGACCTGGTACTCGACCTGGGCGCGCAGCCGGGCCTCGTCCAGCCGGCCGTTGCGGAACGGGGTGATCAGTGCGGTGTACGCGCCGTTGAACGTCGCAGGAGTCATGTTGTCAGTTCCGATTCGTCAATCTCGCCGGGTCTGCACTCGACACACGCCCCGCCCGGCGGCAGGGGGGAGGGGTAACCATACCGCGCATCCGCGGAAGTTGAAGACGCGAGGAGCAAAAGTGTAGGCCCGGTCCCCGGAACCGTCCCCACTGTCATCCCGAGCTGCTCCGAGGGATCTAGCCCGGAAGACGACGACCCGCCCGACATTGGCAATCTGCCTTCGAGTACGAACCGTCGACATCCCGCGCCTAACCCACTTACCGTTTCGCCCCCTCCACCATCACCCGTTTCATCTCCCGCACCGCCTCCCGCAGCCCCACGAACACCGCCCGCGACACAATCGCGTGCCCGATGTTCAGCTCGACCATGCTCGGCAGCGCCGCGACCGGCCCGACGTTTCGGTAGTTCAGCCCGTGCCCCGCGTGCAGCCGCAGCTTCAGGTCGGCCGCCAGCTCGGCGGCCCGTTGCAGCCGCGCCAGCTCCTCGCGCACCTTCGCGTGCCCGCCGACCGGGTGGAGATTGTACGCGTTGGCGTAATCACCCGTGTGCAGCTCGATCGCGTCGAACCCCTGCCGCGCCGCCGAGCGGATCTGCCGCTCGTCCGGGTCGATGAACGCCGACACCAGCACGCCCTTCCCCTTGAGCCGGTCGACCACCGGCGTCGCCGCGTTATCCCCCGTCAAATCGATCCCGCCCTCGGTCGTCACTTCCTGCCTTCGCTCCGGCACCAGCGTCGCCTGCGCCGGCGCCAGCCGCTCGGCGATCTCGACCACGTCCGCCGCCAGGCTCATTTCCAGGTTCAGCTTGCACTGCACGGTGCGGCGGAGCACCTCGACATCCCGATCCGTGATGTGCCGCCGATCCTCGCGCAGGTGAACGGTGATCCCGTCCGCCCCGCCCAGCTCCGCCTCAGCCGCCGCCCACACGGGGTCCGGCTCATAGGTCCGCCGGGCCTGGCGGATCGTCGCGATGTGGTCGATGTTGACGCCGAGTTCGATCATGGGGTGAGGAATTGTAGGGGGGCAGCAGGGGGGTGCAAGGTGCGCACAGAGGTGGAAACACGAGGGGCGCAGTCCCGCGCGATGACGGAGGGAGCCCAGCGACTTGTCGCTGGACGAACACCAAGTCGCGCCGGATCGCCTTGCTCCCCTTGGACACCGCCCGCCGCGTGCGGTATTCCTGACGTTTCTCGCACTCAGGATGATCCAGACGATGACCAAGCCTTCCGCCCGTTTCGCCGTGGGCATTGACCTCGGCACCACCAACAGCGTGATCGCCTACGCGCCCCTCCCCGCCGACGGCGCGGAGCCCGGCCGGCCCGAGGTCCTGACGATCCCCCAACTCACCGCCGCCGCCACCGTCGAGAGCCGCACCACGCTCCCGTCCTTCCTCTATTT
>DATHXE010000191.1:0-3608 GCA_035459845.1 Tepidisphaeraceae bacterium
CACGACCGCCAGCGCCGCCTCGGCCGCCTCCCCGTGCGGGACCGCCTCGCCCGGCTGCTGGACCCGGACGCGCCGCTGCTCGAACTCGGCCTGTGGGCCGCGTGGCAGATGTACCCGGACGCTGGCGACGTGCCCGCTGCCGGCGTCGTCACCGGCATCGGCTCGGTCCACGGCCGGACGGTCATGGTCATCGCCAACGACGCGACCGTGAAGGCGGGCGCGTTCTTCCCCGCCACGTGCAAGAAGGTCCTGCGCGCCCAGAAGGTCGCCGCGCGGTGCAACCTGCCGATCGTGTACCTCGTGGACTCGTCCGGCGTGTATTTGCCGATGCAGGACGAGATCTTCCCCGACGAGGACGACTTCGGGCGGATCTTTCGCAATAACGCCGTGCTGTCGGCCGCGGGGGTGCCTCAGTTCGCAGCGGTCATGGGCAACTGCGTCGCGGGCGGGGCGTATTTGCCGGTGCTCTGCGACAAACTGCTCATGACGCAGGGGTCGCAGCTTTGCCTGGCGGGCCCGAGCCTGGTGAAGGCGGCGATCGGGCAGGACGTCGACCCGGAGACGCTGGGCGGCGCGCGGATGCACGCCGAGACGTCAGGCACGGTGGACTTCTTCGAGAAGGATGATGAGGCGTGTCTCGTGCGGTTGCGCGAGTTGGTTGGGATGCTTCGCGAGAGCTTCTCGTGGTCAGCGGAGCAGACCACGCCGGCGGGGGACGTGTATTCGGTCGTGCGGGCGTCCGGCGCGGAATACGACGCCCGCGACCTGCTCGGCGCGATCCTCGATGCCGGCTCGCTTCAGGAATTCAAGGCCGACTACGGCCACACGCTCGTCTGCGCGTACGCGCGGCTCGACGGGATCGCCGTGGGGGTCGTCGCCAACCAGCGCGTGCGCACGAAGTCGGCGCGCGGGGAGATCCAGATCGGCGGCGTCATCTACCCCGACGCCGCCGACAAGGCTGCGCGGTTCGTCATGGACTGCGCGCAGACCGGACTTCCCCTGCTGTTCTTCCAGGACGTGCTCGGGTTCATGGTCGGGCCGGACGTCGAGCACCAGGGAATCATTCGGCGGGGCGCCAAGCTCGTGTCGGCCGTCGCCAACGCGCAGGTGCCGAAGATCACCACGATCGTGGGCGGGTCGTTCGGGGCGGGCCACTATGCCCTGTGCGGGAAGGCGTTCGACCCTCACTTTATCTTCGCCTGGCCCGGGGCGCAGTATGCGGTCATGGGCCCGGGGCAGGCGGCGACGACGCTGCTGGAGGTGCGCAAGCGCCAGGCCGATCGTACCGGCGGCAATGGCGAGGTCGACCCGCCCGAGGAGTTCGAGCGCATCAAACGACACTACACGGCCCAGTCCGACGTCCGGTACGGCGCCGCCCGCGGCTGGGTCGATGCGATCATCGCCCCGCACGAGACCCGGCGGGTGTTGGCGATGGCACTGCGATGTTCGATGCGACCGCAGCCCGCGGGCGGGTTCCGCGCCGGGGTATTCCAGGTGTGATCATTCGCGAGGTGATTTGATCCTTACCCGTGTCCATCGCTCGTCCGCGCTCGACGCGCTCCCCTTCGGGCGGCGCTATCGCTTGCCCTGCGGGTCGCGGCTTAACGGACACGCCCGTTGAATGTATCGCGACGCAACTATTGACGACTGACTACTGCCCCGATGCCCCTCAAGATCGCCAATGCTTCCGCCTTCTGGGGCGACTCGCCCTCGGCTCCCGCGCGCTTGGTTTCCCAAGTGCCCGACCTCGACTACCTGACGCTCGATTACCTCGCCGAGGTCTCGCTCTCGATCCTCGCCAAGCAGCGCGACCGCGACCCCGCCCGCGGCTACCCCGCCGACTTCTTCGACGTCCTGCGCTCGCTCGTCCCCCACTGGCAGGCCGGTCGCCGGTTCAAGCTCGTCACCAATGCCGGCGGACTGAGCCCGCTCGCCTGCGCCCACGCATCGCAGAAGGTCCTCCGCGACGTCAACCTCCCCCACCTCCGCGTCGCCGCCATCTCGGGCGACGACGTCCTGCCCCTGCTCCAGTCCGCAATCCGAGATCCGCAATCCGCAATGTTCCGGCACTTCGAAACCGGCAAACCTCTCTCGACAATCGCCGACCGCCTTACCACCGCCAATGCCTACCTAGGCGCCGCCCCGATCGCCGAGGCGCTGGCGCTGGGCGCGCACGTCGTCATCACCGGCCGCACCGCGGATCCGTCGCTCGCCGTCGGTCCGGCGCTGCACCACTTCGGCTGGCGTGAGGACGCCCACGACCGCCTCGCCGGCGCGACGGTCGCCGGGCATCTGATCGAGTGCGGCGCGCAGGTCACCGGCGGGATCTCCACCGAGTGGCTCGACCTCCCGCCGGGCGAGATCGGATTCCCCCTCGTCGAGCTCGACCCCGACGGCTCATGCGTCGTCACCAAGCCCCCCGGCACCGGCGGACGCGTCTCGCAGGCGACCGTGAAGGAACAGCTCCTTTACGAGCTCGGCGACCCGGCCCGCTACCTCTCGCCGGATGCCACCGTCAACTTTCTCACGATTCGGCTCACGGACGACGGCCCGGATCGCGTGCGCGTCTCGGGCGCGACCGGCGGACCGCCGCCCGACGCGTACAAGGTCTCCGCCACGTACCGCGCGGGTTTCCGCGCGGCGGGCACGCTCGTGGTCCCCGGCCCCCGCGCCGAAGCGAAGGCCCGACGGGCGGCCGAGACGGTCCTGGCACGCCTCGAGTCGCTCCACCTCGCGCCCGACCGGCACCTCGTCGAGTTGCTCGGGACCGGCGTCGTCTCCCTCCTAACAATGGACCACGGACAATTGACGATGGACCCACCGGAGGTGGTCCTCCGCCTCGCCGTCGCGGACGGACGCCGGGAGACGTGCGAGGCGTTCGCCCGCGAGTTCATGTCGCTGGTCAGCGCCGGCCCCCAGGGCACGACCGGCTACGCCGAGGGCCGGCCCGTGGTGCGGGAGCAGTTCGGGTATTGGCCGACGCTCGTGCCGCGCAGCGAAGTTCGGCCGGTCGTGGAGGTGCTCACGTGACCACCCCCCTCTCCAACCTCGCCCACGCCCGCTCAGGGGACAAGGGCTCGGGCGCGAACGTCGGCGTGATCGCCCGGATGCCGGCCGCGTACACGATCCTGTGCCGGCGCCTCACCGCCTCGCGCGTCGCCGAGTTCTTCGCGGCGCTCGGGCCGGGCGAGGTCGTGCGGTACGAGTTGCCGAATTTGCACGCGCTCAACTTCGTGCTGCCGACCGTCCTGGGCGAAGGCGGGGGGGCGTTGTCGCTCCGGTCCGACGCACAGGGGAAGGCGTTGGGACAGGCGCTGCTCCGAATGGAGCTCGAACTGACCGCGGAGGAGTCCGCGGCGATCGAAGCCTACTAATCGTCAGCGCGTCTCGGCCTCGCGCACTACCCGCGCCACCTGCGCCCCGATGGCATACTGCGCCCCCGCGGTGGCGTCGGCGCGGTAACACCGCACGACGCGGTAGACGACGGGCATCTTCTGCCCGCGGGCGTGCGGGACACGGACGACGAACTCCTCGCCGATCGCCATCGGCACGTCCAGGTAAATGCCGATCCCGCCCGTCGAGGCGTCGCGGAACCGGGCGAGCGTGGG